>JBKPFD010000174.1:0-6390 GCA_046729155.1 Actinomycetota bacterium | reverse complement strand
ACGTGCAGTCACGCGTGCGCGTGCCATGGAGTCGAACCGCGAGCTGCGCTGAGGCCGTTCGGAAGCGCTAGGGGGCGCTGCTTCGACACGCATGATTGAATCGCGTTCGCCGCCCAGCAACTTGCGCGGAGGGACGAGAGGAGCAGAATGGCGAGAGTAAGCCCGCCAGGAGCACCACGCGATGAGCTCGATGCCCTGCTGGATCGTCCGTGGGACCGTCGGCCAACCGCAAAGGACTGGGCGCGCGTGCTCGCCGCGTTGCCGCTCTTCTCGAAGTGCAGCAAACGGCAACTGCGCACGGTCGCGCGGCTCGCCCGGTTCGAGGAGTCGCCATCAGGGCAGATCGTCATCCAGGCCGGCGACGCCCCGGATGCTTTCTATCTCATCCTCAGCGGCCGGGCGAGGGTGCTGCTCAAGCCGCAGGCCCGCGCGCTCGGCGTTGGCGACTACTTCGGGGAGATGGGCCTGATCGACGGCGAGCCGCGCTCGGCCACTGTCGTCGCCGTCGGCCACCTCCAGGTGATGAAGCTACCGCGGCGGCCGTTCCTGAAGCTCCTCGAGCAGGAGCCCGGAATCTCGATCGCGATGCTGGCGGAGTTGGCCGGCCGGCTTCGCAGAGTCGAAAGAGGAGCGTCCGCTTAGGAGGGGGAGCGGAGGCCGAGGTGCCTGCGACGTCTTGCGAAACCCGTACCGGAGACGACGCTCCGACACCCACCGATACGGGTCGCCATACGTACGCGTGCCATGGAGTCGAACCGCGAATTGCGCTGAGACGGGTCTAAAGGCCGGCCGGCGGACGGGCCGATTGTCCTCACGGTGTCGGAACCTACGCACTTCGCCGCGCGGCTGTACGGGCTGATTTTTCTTTCGCTCGTCTGCGCCGCACTGGCTGCGCCGCCTTCCTTCGGAGCGAATCTGGCGAGGTTCACCGACGCCAAGGACGACGCCTGCTGCACGGAAGACATCCGAGACGTCGTCGTCGCGAACGACGACGCGGGGACGATCAGCCTCGCGATCACTGCGCCGGTGGGGCCGGACGGCTACGACTCGAGCGATCGCTTTATCTCGATCAGCACAGAGCGCGGGGAGTTCCAGATCGGAACGCACGACGGTCCCGGTTACGTCCTGACGTGCCGGCGGCGATGCCCCGGCGGCCGCGCGTCCCTGCTCGGGCCGGTGCGTGCATCGCATGACGGCGACGTCTTCAGGTTCTGGCTCGATCGACACCGTCTGGGAGACACGAACCGTTTCAGCTTTGCGATCGAGTTCTGGTCGGTTTCCTCGTTCGCGGCGAACGCCGACCATGCGCCAGAGCTCCCGAAACGCTGGTCGTACGACGTGAGGATTGCTCTCGCGCAGATCAGACCCGCCGTCCTCCTCCGTCAACATGGCGTACACGGGTCGAGGCTGACGGCTCGCCTGGCGTTGCACGTAGGGCGAAGCCGCCGGCTGCTCGCGAGCGGGACGGTCTCCTGCGTTGCGAGCATTGGCGGCCGCCGGCTGCGTGTTCTGAGGCGCCTGTTCTCCGGGCGACAAGCGCTCTGCGTGTGGGAGGTGCCGCCGCAGGCGCGAGGCAAGGTGGTGGGCGGCTTCATCGCCGTGCGCATTGCGGAACAGCCGAGCTCGAGGAAGCGACGCTCGTTCCGGCTTCGGCTCAACTGAGCGGCCGACGAACCGCCGTTAAACCTTCGTAAGGATCGGTTAGGACGGTCTGAGCGCGCCGAACCCGCCGATATCCTTGTCCGCTCCCATGCCCACTGCCGTCGTCACCGGCGGAGCCGGCTTTCTCGGCTCCCACCTTTGCGAGTACCTGCTCCAAGAGGGCCACCGCGTCGTCTGCGTGGACAACCTCGAGACGAGCACGCTCGCGAACCTCGAGCACATCAGGGACGACGCGTTCACGTTCGTGAACCACGACGTCATCGAGCACATCGAGATCGACGAGCCGGTCGACGTCGTCTTCCACCTCGCGGCGCTCGCGAGCCCGATCGACTACCTGAGGCAGCCGCTGCACTCGCTCAAGGTCGGCTCGTACGGGACGCACAACGCCCTCGGCCTTGCGAAGTGGAAGCGCGCCCGCTTCGTGCTGGCGTCCACGAGCGAGATCTACGGCGACCCGCAGGTGCACCCTCAGCCCGAGACGTACTGGGGGCACGTGAACCCGATCGGGCCGCGGGGCGTGTACGACGAGGCCAAGCGCTACGCCGAGGCGATGGCGATGGCCTACCACCGGCAGCAGGGCGTGGACACGGGAATCGCGCGCATCTTCAACACCTACGGGCCCCGTATGCGGCCGAACGACGGCCGCGCCATTCCGACCTTCGTCCGCCAGGCGCTCGAGAACAAGCCGCTGACGGTCTTCGGCGACGGCTCCCAGACGAGGAGCTTCTGCTACGTCGACGATCTCATTCGCGGCCTCGCTCTCCTCGCGAAGAGCGACGAGCACCTTCCGGTCAACCTCGGCAATCCTCGCGAGTTCACGATTCTCGAGCTCGCGGAGACCGTGCTCCGGCTCACCGAGTCCAAGAGCGAGCTCGTCTTCGAGGCGCTGCCCGTCGACGACCCGCAGATCCGGCAGCCGGAGATCACGCGAGCGAAGCAGCTGCTCGGCTGGGAGCCGGAGATCCAGCTCGAGGAGGGCCTACAGCGGATGTTGCACACACTCGAAAAGGAGCCTGTACGTGCATAAGCGCATCGCCATCGTGGCGGCGGCCGCCGCGGCCGTCGCCTTAGTCAGCGCACCGTCTGCGACCTCGTCTCGCAACCTGATCACAGGGATCTTCGACGAGCCGCAGACGCTCGGGAATCCCGACTTCGCCTTCGCCCAGTACGCGGCCCTGCGGGCGGAAGCGGTCAGGGTCAACCTCTACTGGGGCGGGCCGAGCGGCGTCGCACGCAAGAGGCGGCCTGTCGCCGCGGTCAATCCGGCCGATCCCGCGTACGACTGGGCTTTGTACGACGACATGGTCAAGCGCGCCGCTCAGAAACGGATCAAGGTCGTCTTCTCGATCCTGTGGACTCCGCGCTGGGCCGGCCCACGCCAGAACCGCGCGCCGCGGCGGATGATCGATCTCCGCAACTTCGCATTCGCCGCAGCGAAGCGCTACAGCGGCAGCTTCCGGCCGACCGAGGACGGGCCGCCGCTGCCGGCCGTCCGGCACTGGCTCGCGTGGAACGAGCCCAACAACCCGATCTTCCTGCAGCCGCAGTTCGTGCGCTCCGGGCGCGGCTTCCGGCCGTACAGCCCGCAGATCTACGCGCAGATGTGCAACTCGATCTGGAACGGCGTGCACCTGACCGGCCTCGCGAGCGAGAAGGTCGCGTGCGGCGTCACCGCGCCGCGCGGCAACAACACGGCCCGCCAGCCACGCCCCTCGATCTCGCCGCTCTACTTCCTCCAGGGAATGAAGCGCTGGCGCGCCCGCTTCGACGTCTACGCACACCATCCGTACTACGGGCATCGCAGCGAAGGGCCGAACACGCCTCCGCCGGGCCCGCGGGCGGTCACGCTCGGGAACATCGACAAGCTGATCAACCTGCTGACACAGCTCTACGGGCGCAAGCGCGTGTGGATCACCGAGTACGGGTACCAGACGCGGCCGCCCGACCGGCTGTTCGGCGTCTCCTTCGCCACCCAGGCGCGCTACGTCGCCATGTCGATCGCCAAGGTGCGGAGGCATCCGCGCATCGACATGATGCTCTGGTTCATGCTCAAGGACGACGCGCGGATCACAACCGGCTGGCAGTCGGGCTTCTATACCGTCGGCGGCCGGCGCAAGCCAAGCTGGCGCGCGTTCCAGCGCGCGCGGAAATAACGCAGGAGCCGTGGGCAGGCTCCCTAGAATGGAGCCTGCCCGTGGCTAGTGAAAAAGCGCCCCCGGCGCCGACGCCCGCCGCCACGCGTCAGAGGGCAGCGGAGGGGAACACCGCGCTCGGCGACATCCGCTCGAGCCGGCCGTACTTCCTGACGGCGCACCCGATCGGCTCCGTCGCCCGCCGCACGGCGAGCATCGCCGCGCTGATCGTGCTCGACCTCATCGGCCTGACGCTGGGCATCTACGCGGCACTAGCGCTACGCGACCTCGTCTACGGCAACGGCACGCCGCTCTGGGGCGTGCTCTGGCAGGCCGAAACCGAGTGGCTGCCGTTCCTCACTCTCGTCACCGTCCTCGTCTTCTGGCAGGCGGGGCTCTACGCGGAGCGCGAGCGCCGAACCGGCTTCGGGCGCATCGTCGGCTCGCTCGTGCTCGTCGGCGCCATCACGCTGATCTTCGCCCTCGGCACGGGCCACCGCTTCTCGACCTACGGGCTCGCGCCGACTGCGGTCGTGCTCGCGTCGGTCTCCATCGGGCTCCTGCGCGGGAGCTACGACATCCTGACCGGCGACCTCCTCAAGCTCGCAGGGGTCCGGCGGCGCGCGGTTCTCGTCGGCAACGGCGACAGCCTGGTGCGCCTGCGCCGCGCGCTCGGCCGCGGCCGCGGCGGCATCGACTACGAGTTCATCGGCGCGATCTCGAGTTCGGCGGAGGCCGGAGGGCTGCCCGTGTTGGGCGAGCTCTCGGCCCTCCCGCGCGTGCTCGCGACGCGTGACGTCAACGAACTGATCGTCACCGATTCGGACTTCTCGGATCGTCAGCTCGTCGAGGTCGTCGAGGAAGCCCACCGGCGCGGGGTGAAGGTCCGGGTCGCGCCGCGTGCCACCGAGCTACTCGTCGAGCGCCGGGGCGAGTACGTCCC
This sequence comes from Actinomycetota bacterium, assembly GCA_046729155.1. Classification (GTDB taxonomy): domain Bacteria; phylum Actinomycetota; class Thermoleophilia; order Gaiellales; family Gaiellaceae; genus VAXT01. The sequence goes on along the minus strand of JBKPFD010000174.1, from coordinate 1,653 downwards.
CGGCGAAGGCGTGCCGCTGTTCGAGCTGCGGCCGCCGGTCTTCGCGGGCACGGACTGGCTCGAGAAGCGCGCGTTCGACATCGTCGTGTCGGCGGCGATCGTCGTCGTCGGCCTGCCCATCTGGCTCGCGATCGCCGCGGCGATCAAGCTCGACTCACGGGGGCCGGTGATCTACCGCGACCGGCGCATCGGCCTGAACGAGCAGGAATTCTTGATGATCAAGTTCCGCACGATGCACGCCGACGCGCCCGAGCGCCAGGCGGAGCTGGAGGACGCCAACGAGGCCGAGGGGGCCCTCTTCAAGATCGCCGACGACCCGCGCGTCACACGCGTCGGCCGCTTCCTTCGCCGCTACTCGATCGACGAGATCCCGCAGGTGCTCAACGTGCTACGCGGCGAGATGAGCCTCGTCGGGCCGCGCCCGCTGCCGGTGCGCGACTTCGAGCTGCTCGAGCCGTGGCACCGGAAGCGCTACCTCGTGCTGCCCGGCATGACCGGCCTCTGGCAGATCGCCGGCCGCTCGAGCCTCGGCTTCGACGACCTCGTCCGGCTCGACTTCTATTACCTCGAGAAGTGGTCGATCTGGCTCGACATCTCGATCCTGCTCAAGACGCTGCCGGCGATCATCGCCAGCCGCGGCGCGTATTGAGCACGACGTCGGCCGTCATCGTCGCCTACCGGTCGGGGCCCGCACTCAGCCGATGCCTCGACTCGCTGGTGGGCGAAGTCGACGAGATCGTCGTCGTCGACAACGACGACGGTGGACCGGAGATCGACGACGCCCGCGTCCGGGAGGCGGTCCGCATCGTCTCACCCGGAGCGAACATCGGCTTCACGGCTGGAGCGAACCGTGGAGCAGAGGAGGCCCGCGGTGAGGTGCTCGCCTTCCTCAATCCCGATACGGTCGTCGCGCCCGGCGCCATTGCCCATCTCGTAGGCACGCTCGGCGACCCCGATATCGGCATCGCGATGGCGCGCCTGCGGCTCCTCGACGAGCCCGAGAAGCTGAACTCGTCCGGAACCGAGGTGCATGTGACGGGTATCGGTTGGGCAGGCGCGTACGGTGAGCCGGCGGAGTCGGTGCGCGACCTGCGGGACGTGGCGGCACCGAGCGGCGCAGCGATGGCCATGCGCGCGGAGACATTCCGACAGCTGGGCGGTTTCGCCGACGAGCTCTTCATGTACGTCGAGGACCTCGAGCTCGGCTGGCGCGCACGGCTGGCCGGCTACCGCGTCGTCATCGACCCTGAAGCGGACGTCTACCACGACTACGAGTACGGCCGGAACCCGCGCAAGAGCTACCTGCTGGAGCGGAATCGGCTCGTCTTCTGCCTCTCGGCCTATTCGGCGCGGACGCTTCTGCTCCTGGCGCCCGTGCTGCTCGCCACGGAGCTCGGGATGCTCGGACTCGCCGCGCGCGAGGGCTGGGTGCGCGACAAGCTCGCCGGCTGGGCCTGGCTGGTGCAGAACGCGGGCCTCGTCGCGCAAAGGCGACGCCGGACCCAGGCGCTGCGGCGGGTTCCCGACCGCGACCTGGCCGCGCAGCTGACACCGGTCTTCTCGCCGGCGATGGTGCCCGTCCCGGCAGCGCTGAAGGCGGCGAATCCGATCGTCAGCCGCTACTGGTCGCTGGTGCGGCGCGCACTCTAGGCC
>JBKPFD010000173.1:0-8276 GCA_046729155.1 Actinomycetota bacterium | reverse complement strand
AGCTGCACATCGTCCAGCCGAAGCTGATCGTCGTCATGGGCGAGGAGGCGCTCGCCTTCCTCAACGCGCTCGAGTTCCCGCTCGCGGCCACGCTCGAGTCCGAGACGGGGCGCGTCCAGGAATGGACGCCGACGACCTCGGCGCTCGTCGTCCCGGACATCGACGCGTCGCTCGACGAGCAGGCGGCGAAGACGCGCTTCTGGAACGCCTTCAAGGCCCTGGGCCCGTGGTGGGCCGAGCTTCCTCCGTACTGAGGAGCGGCCGCGGAGCGGCGTTTCTCGCCCTCTTCGCGCTGCTCGCGACGTACTACGCCGTCGCGGAGTCGCTGCCCGACCTGACGCTCTGGTGGGAGGTCGTCTTTCTCGGCTTCGTGCTGATCCCGGCCGTCTTCGGGCTGGTCTACCTCGCCCTGCCGCTGTGGCGCGCGCGGTGGGTGCTCCCCGGCGCCGTCGTGTTCGCGCTCATCGCGGTCGCCCTCGAGCTCCTCGACTGGGGGCTCGCCGCGAGCTTCGCGAAGCTGGCGGCGCTGACGCTGATCGCGTTCTGGTTCCTGCGCTACTTCGAGACCCTGTCCTGGGTCGTCGCCGTGGCCCTGATCATCCCGGTCGTCGATGCTTTCTCGGTCTTTCGCGGCCCCACGCGCCACATCGTCACGGAGAAGCCGAGCATCTTCGACCGCCTCTCCTTCGCCTTCCCCGTGCCCAGCGAGCCCGACCCCGCGCGACTCGGGCCGCCCGACCTGATGTTCTTCGCGCTCTTCCTCGCAGCGAGCGCCCGCTGGAACCTCCGCACGGGCTGGACGTTCGTCGCGATGGCGCTGTCGTTCGGCGCGACGCTCGCGCTGGCAGTGTGGCTCGAGCTCTCGGGCCTCCCCGCGCTTCCCTTCCTGTCGCTCGGCTTTTTGCTCCCGAACGTCGACTTGCTGTGGCGTAGGCTGATGCCACGACAGCGCGCCACAGCACCGGACTCGCCGAGCTCGTCCTGATCGTCGCCGACGTGCCGGCCTCGACGCGCTTCTACCGCGACGTGGTGGGCCTCGAGCCGGACGGCGAGCCGAGCGACGACTGGGCCTGGTTCTGGGCGGGCGATCCGGACGCGCCGCAGCGCATTGCGGTCGCACAAGGGCCGCTGCTCTTCGAGGAGGAGTCGCCGCTGCCCGAGGGCGAGCGGTTCGGACAGGTCCATTTCGCGCTCAACGTCCCGCGCGAGCGGCTCGAAGAGGCAGTCGACCACGTGCGGAGCCAGGGCGTCGAGGTCTACGGGCCGAAGCGGTTCGACTGGATGAGCGCGGAGGCCTGGTACTTCTACGACCCGGACGGCAACCTGCTCGAGTTCTGGTCGCCGGATCCCGGCGCGGGCTAGGCGCGGGCCAGCAGCGCGACGGTCTCGACGTGCGGCGTGTGCGGGAACATGTCGACCGGGCGCGCGCGGTCGAGCCGGTAGCCCCAGTCGCGGCCCAGCTCCTTGACGTTCGAGGCGAGGGTCGTCGGGTTGCACGAAACGTAGACGATGCGGTTGGGCTCCGCGCGGGCGATCCGGCGTTGTGCCTTCCCGGAGAGGCCCGCGCGCGGCGGATCGACGACGACGACGTCCGGATCGCCCGCCCGGTCGCGCAACTCCTCCAGCGCCTGGCCCACTTCGCCGGCGTAGAAGGCCGCGTTCGTGACGCCGTTCAGCTCCGCGTTCTCGATCGCGCAGGCGACCGACTCCTCGGAGACCTCCACGCCCCAGACGGTCAAGGCCCGAGGCGACATCGTCAACCCGATCGTGCCGATGCCGCAGTAGAGGTCGTAGACCGTCTCTTCGCCACTGAGGCCCGCGTAGTCGACGGCGAGCTCGTAGAGCCGCTCGGCCATCTCGGTATTCGTCTGCAGGAACGCGTTCGGGCGGACGCGGAAGCGCAGCCCACAGAGGCGCTCCTCGATCCACTCCTCGCCGGAGAGCAGCGTCGTCGGTAGGTTCGTGACTTCGGCCGGCCGGTCGTTGACCGACCAGTGGATCGAGCGGACCTCCGGGAACCGCCTCAGCGCCGCGACGAAGCTCTCCGCGTCGAGGTCGCCCGGGGCCGTGACGAGCTGGACGAGCACTTCCCCCGTGTTGCGGCCCTCACGGACGACGAGGTGCCTGAGGAACCCGGTGTGCTCGGCCTGGTCGTAGGCTTCGAGGCCCCCGGCGCGCGCCCAGTCGCGGATGGCGTTGCGGAGCGCGTTGCCAAGGTCGGTCGTCAGCCAGCAGCGCTCGATGTCGAGCACCTCGTCCCAGCGGCCGGCCTTGTGGAAGCCGAGCGCCGGGCCGGCAGGCGTGGGTGTGAACGAGTACTCGAGCTTGTTCCGGTAGTGGAAGACGGATGCGGCGGGCACGATCGGCTCGAGCGGCGGATCGGAGATCCCGCCGATGCGGCGGAGGGCGTCGGCGACCTGGTCGGCCTTCGCCTCGACCTGCGCCACGTACGCGAGGTCCTGGAAACGGCAGCCGCCGCACGCGGGGTAGTGCGCGCAGGGCGCCTCGACGCGGGCGGGGCCCGGGTCGACCACCTCGACCGCGAGCGCTTCCGCGTGATTCCGCTTCACCTTCGTGACGCGCGCCCGGACCCTGTCGCCGGGAAGCCCGCGGCGGACGAAGACGACGAAGCCGTTCGTGCGGGCGACGCCGTTGCCGCCGTACGCGAGCGAGTCGATCGTCAGCTCGAGCTCCTGATCCAGTACCAGCGGCGCGGCCATTCGGCCAGCATAGGTGCTGCATGACCGTGCACCTCGAGCATCCCGAGCGCGACGACCAGTTCGAAGCCTGGGCCGAGATCCTCTGGCGGGTCGAGGGCCTCCGTTTCGGCGTCGAGGAGCTTCGGCACGGCGTCGAGGAGGATCCGGAAAGCCTCTGGGCGCTCGCGTACCTCGACGGCGACCCTGCCGGCACCGGCCTCGCGCGCGCGTCGTCGGTCGTGGGCGAGCACTACGGAGCCGTGCGCGTGCTGCCCGAGAGCCGCCGGCGCGGGGTCGGGGCCGAGTTGCTGCGGGCGGTAACTGCGCACACGCGAGCGGCGGGCAGCGTTCGCGTCTGGGGGCGCATCCTCGCCGACGACCGGGAATCGCTGGAGTTCGCCGCCCATCGCGGCTTCTCGGAGGTCGGCCGCGAGCGCGACGTCGTCCTCGACCTCACGAAAGCCGCCGTGACCGCTCCGGAGCCGCCGCCGGGGATCGCTCTCGTCAGCTTCGCCGAGCGGCCCGACCTGATCCCGGCCGTGTTCGCGATCGACGGCGAGGTCTCGCTCGACGTGCCGACCCACGGGACGCAGAAAGCGATGAGCGAGGCGGAATGGATGCGGGAGAACGTCACGGGGCCCGGCGCGTTCCTCGAGGCTTGCTTCGTAGCGCTCGAGGGCGACGAGGTCGTCGGCTACACGGCGATACGCCGCTTCGGCGCCGAGTCGCCGGAGGCCGAGAACCGACTGACGGCGGTGAGGCGGCCCTGGCGCAGGCGCGGGATCGCGACGGCGCTCAAGCAGGCGCAGATCGAGCGCGCGCGCGAAGCCGGCATCGAGCGCATCTTGACGACGAACGACGAGGCGAACGTGGCGATGCGCGGCGTCAACGCCCGTCTCGGTTACGAGCCGCTTCCGGAGCGAATCGTCGTCAGCGGCCCGGTGTAGGTCGAATCCGCCTGACCACTGTCTACAGTGGTCGCCGTGCGCGTGTGTTCGTTGCTTCCGAGCGCGACCGAGATCGTCGCCTCGCTGGGCGTGGCCGACCACCTCGTCGGTGTCTCCGAGGAGTGCGACTGGCCGCCGGAGGTTCGCGGCCTGCCCGTGGTGACCGCGTCCCGGGTCGACCCCGCCGAGCTCTCGTCGGGCGAGATCGACGCAGCCGTCCGAGCCGCGGTGACCGAGGGACAGTCGCTCTACGCGGTCGATGCCGAGCTGCTCGATGTGCTCGAGCCCGACCTCGTCATCACCCAGGATCTCTGCACCGTCTGTGCGGTCTCGACCGGCGACGTGACACGCGTCTGCGACGTCGAGACCCTCTCGCTCGATCCGCACACGCTCGACGAGATCGCGCAGAGCGTCGAGACCGTCGGTGAGCGGCTAGGCGTCCCCGAGCGCGGGCGCGAGGTCGCGCGCCAGATGCGAGAGGCGATCGCCGAGACGGCGGGACGGGTCGCGGGCCTTCCTCGCACGCGCTTGTTCGTAGCCGAGTGGCTCGACCCGCCCTTCGCGTCGGGACACTGGGTGCCGGAGATGGTCGCCGCGGCGGGCGGCCAGGACGTGCTTGGACGTCCCGGCAAGCCCTCGTTCACGACGAGCTGGGAGGCCGTCCGCGCAGCCGAGCCGGAGCTGATCGTCGTCGCCGCGTGCGGCTTCGACGCGCGACGCGCCGCGGAGGAGGCGGCCGGCCTCGACTTCCCGGCGCCCGCGGTCGCCGTCGACGCGAATGCGTACTACTCGCGACCGAGCCCGCGCCTCGCAGAAGGGGTCCGCCAGCTCGCGCACATGCTGCATCCGAGCGCCGTGCCTGACCCCGGCCTGCCGTTGGTCGAACTAACGGGCGCGACGGTCCTCAGCGCAGGGGCGTAACGAGCACCTTTCGCGAGCGGGGCCCGTCGAACTCGCAGAAGAAGATGCCCTGCCACGTGCCGAGCGCGAGCCGCCCGTCGTCGAGCGGAACGAGCACCTGCGGCCCGGCGAGCGACGCGCGCACATGGGACGGCGCGTTCTCCTCGCCCGCCTCGATGTGCTCCCAGCCCCAGTCGTCGCCGACGATGCGCTCCATCGCCCGTTCCAGATCCCGCGCCACCGCGGGGTCGGCATGCTCGTTGATCGTCACGCCGGCCGTTGTGTGCGGGACGTAGACGAGCGCGGCCGAGGCGCCGTCCGCGCCGTCGAGCGCCTCCTGCACGTGGCGCGTGATGTCCACGACCTGCGTCCGCCGCTCCGTCCTCAAGCCGATCTCCCGCACCCGGCTATCCTACGGCCCGTGTCAGCCCCGAGCGCCCCGCCCTCCGCAGCCGACCTCGACCGGTTCCGCGAGCGCGCCGACCGCTTCATCGCGGAGCTCGACGAGGAGTACTACCTTCACTACGCCGGGCTGAAGGACACGCTCGAGCTACAGCCGATCTACGAGCGGTTCTCCGATCTGACCCAACTCGACCAGGCGAAGGCCATCGGCCAGGCCGTCGACGGCGACGCGCGCATCCGCGAGCTCTGGCGCTTCGCCTCCGAGGGCTACCTCAGCGACCTGACCCGCGAGCACAGCGAGAAGATCGCCGAGCTCGAGGCGAGCCTCGAAGCGGATATCGACGGCGAGACGGTCGGCTACCGCATGCTGCGCCCGACGATCGCGAACGAGCCCGATCGCGCCAAGCGCGAGCGCATCGACCGGATCCGCGTCGAGCTGACCGAGGAGCACATGAACCCGATCTACCTCGAAGGCGTGGACATCGTCCGTGACGGCGTCCACAAGCTCGAGGCGCCGAACTACGCCGACCTATACCGCCGCTTCGGCTTCCGCCTCGATGACCTCGCCGCCCAGTGCCAGGCGCTGATCGACTCGACCGAGTCCGTGTACGAGGAGTCCGCCGACAAGCTCTTTCGTGCGCGCATCGGCGTGGGCCTCGACGAGGCGAGGCGCTGGGACGTGCTCCGCGCCTTCCGCGCCCCGCAATGGGACGAGCAGTTCCCGAAGGACCGGATGCTGCCGGCCCTCGAGGCCACTCTCGCCGACCTTGGCGTCGACCTGCGCTCGCAGCAGAACGTCGAGCTCGACGTGGAGCAGCGCCCGAAGAAGAGCCCGCGCGCCTTCTGCGCGCCGATCGAGGTGCCGGACCGCGTCGTGCTCGTCATCCAGCCGATGGGTGGCGCGGACGACTGGCGCGCGCTCTTCCATGAGGCCGGCCACACCGAGCACTACGCGAACACATCCGCCGACCTGCCGATGGAGCACAAGCGGCTAGGCGACGTCGCGGTCACCGAGGGCTGGGCGATGCTGCTCCAGCACCTCACGGACGACCCGGCCTGGCTCACGCGGCGGCTCGATTTCCCGCGGCCCGACGAGTTCGCCGGGGAGGGCGTCACGCAGCTGCTCTACATGGTGCGCCGCTACTGCGCGAAGCTGCTGTACGAGCTCGAGTTCCACACCGCCGGCGACGTCACGCAGCTGTCGTCGCGCTACGTCGACCTGCTCGTGAACGCGCTCAAGATCGAGCCCGCGCCTCAGGACTACCTGGCCGACATCGACGCGAGCTTCTACGTCACCGGATACCTGCGCTCGTGGGCTTTCGAGGCGCAGCTGCGCACGCACCTGCGCGAGCGATTCGGCAGCGACTGGTTCACGAACCGCGAGGCCGGCTCGCTGCTCCGGGAGCTCTGGGCGACGGGCATGAGCATGACCGCGGACGAGATGCTGCACGAGGTCACGGGCCAGGAGATCGAGATGGACGCCGTCGCGCAGCTCACTCGAGAGACGCTCTCGTAGCCGCGCCAACCGCACAGTTCGGCAGGCGGCTGCCGGCGGCGGCGGTGGCTGGGGTCTGGCTCTACCACGGCGTGTGGTGCAAGCTCCTGGGCCGGTGCGCCGACCAGGCGGACATCGTCGCCTCCGTCCCGGCCGTGCGGAGCGTTGCGAAGGAGACGCTGTATGCGATCGGCGCCGTCGAGACGGCGTTCGCGGCCTGGGTGATCAGCGGGCGGGCGCCGCGGCTGGCGGCTGCGACCCAGACGGCGCTGCTCCTCGGGATGAACGTGGGCGGTCTCCTCTGGGGCCGCCGAAGCATCCCGGCTCCGAAGGCGCTCGTCGCGGAGAACCTCGCGTTCCTCGCCCTCGTCTGGTGGACGGCCGAGAGTGACCGGTGACGGCGACTCTGCCTGGTCGCGAGGGCCCTTCCGCCGAGTAGGTCGCGAGTCGCAGCTGCTCTTTGGCCGCATGTGGGAAGACGCCGAGATCGAGGCCCAGGTCTTCCCGCCGGGGAGCCGCGTCTTCTGCATCGCCTCGGCGGGCTGCATCGCGCTCGAGCTCGCGCGGCGAGGCTGCACCGTGACCGCCGTCGACGTCAACCCCGCCCAGGTCGCGTACGTCAAGCGGCGCCTCGCCGGCGGCCCGGCCGAGCAGGGTCGCACGGAACGGCTGCTCGCGCTGGCACGGCGACTGATGCCTCTCGCGGGTTGGAGTCGCAGCCGGCTCAAGCAGTTCTGCGCCTTCGACGATCCCGCCGAGCAATTGCGTCGGTGGGACGAAGAGCTCGACGGGTGGCGGCTTCGGGCCGGCCTGGCAGCGTTCCTGAACCCGCTCGCGTTGCGCGCGGTCTACGTGTCCGCCTTCGTGCGTGCCTTGCCGCGGCGCTTCGACGCAGTCCTCAGTCGACGGCTCCGTCGGACCTTTGCCGAGCACCCGAACCGTGCGAATCCCTTCGCCCGCCGATTGCTGCTCGGCGAGGACGAGCCCGACCGCGCTGGGATTGGAACAGTCGAAGTCGTGTTCGCCGACGCTGCCGACTACCTGGAACGGGTCGAGCCGGGGAGCTTCGACTGCTTCTCGCTGTCGAACATCGTCGACGGCGCGACTCGAGAGTACGAGGCTCGGCTTTTTCGGGCGATGCGCCGGGCTGGCACGCCCGGTTTTCGCTACGTCCTCCGCAGCCTCCGTGAGCCGAGCGAGCCGGCTGAGTCGACCTGGGCGAAGCGCGACCGAGCGCCGCTCTGGGGCAGCGTCCGCGTCGCGTGGCCGGCCTGATGCTGCACCGGATGCGCAGGCACCTCGTCCCCGTCTCGGCGCACTTCCGGCACAGCCTCGTGCTCGCATACGCGTGCCCGGCGGAGGCGCTCGAGCAGCTGCTCCCCGCGCGCCTGACGCTCGACCGCCACGGACACCACGGGCTCGCCGCGGCCGCATTCGTCCAGACCGAGAAGCTGCGGCCGAGCTTCCTCCCGCGGGCGCTCGGCACCTCGTTCTTCCTCGCCGGCTATCGGCTTTTCGTGCGTGTCAGGGACTCGCCGAGCCTTCGCGGTCTGTACGTCCTTCGCAGCGACACCGACCGGCGCACGATGGAGCGGCTCGGCAACGCGCTCACGCACTACCGCTACACGCTCTCGGAAGCGCGCGTCATCGAGTCGCCGAGGCGGCTCGCGGTCGAAGTCCGAACCCCACAGGGCGAGGCAGACGTGGACGTTGTCGCCGACCTGGAAGCGGAGGCCGCGCTTCCGGAAGGCTCACCGTTCGAGACGCTCGATGAGGCCCGCCGCTTCACAGGCCCGCTCCCGTACACGTTCGACGTGGAACGTGAGACCGGCG
>JBKPFD010000172.1:0-4299 GCA_046729155.1 Actinomycetota bacterium | reverse complement strand
GCCCTGAGCCAAACTGTCCTCCTTACTTACAAAGAAACGACGGCCCGGGCACCGAGCCGCCGAACTTCCTATACAGCAGCAGAACCATATCAGGCTCCAGGGAACGCAAGTGCTCCGCGTCTGAACCGTGCCGCACGCACCGTGTTTTTCAGCAGCATCGCGATCGTCATCGGGCCGACGCCGCCCGGCACGGGCGTCATCAGCCTCGCGCGCTCGGCCGCGGCCGGGTCGACGTCGCCACGGAGCCCGTCGGGCGTGCGGTTGACCCCGACGTCGATCACAACCCCTCCCTCCCCCACATCGTCGGCGGCGACCAGGCCCGCGCGGCCGGTGGCCACGACCAGGATGTCCGCGCGGCGTGTCTGCGCACCCAGGTCGGCGGTGCGCGAGTGGCACAACGTGACGGTCGCGTTCGCATGGAGGAGCAGCAGCCCGACCGGCTTGCCGACGATGTCGCTTCGCCCCACGACGACGGCGTCCGCACCCTCGAGCTCGACGTCGTACTCCTCGAGCAAGGCCATGATCCCGAGTGGCGTCGCGCCCACGTGCGTCGGCCGGCCGAGGAGGAGCTGGCCCGCGTTGAAGGGGTGCAGTCCGTCGACGTCCTTGAGCGGATCGACGGCGCGGACGATGCGCGCCTCGTCGATGTGCGGAGGCAGCGGCAGCTGGACGAGGAGGCCGTCGATGCCGTCATCGGCGTTGAGCGAGGTGACCAGCTCGACCACCTCCTCCTCGGAGGTCTCCGCCGGCAGGTGGTGGTCGCGCCCCTCGATCCCGACCTCGCGCGCGGCCTCGTGCTTCTTCGTGATGTAGATCCGTGACGCCTCGTCGTCGCCGACCAGCACCGTCGCCAGCCCGAGCTCCCCGAGCTCCCGAGCCTCTTCGGCCACTTCGGCGCGCACCCGCTCGGCGAGGGCCTTGCCGTCGATGAGCGTCGCGGCCAACTAGTGAATGGGCAGCTCGACGTCGCTGACGTCGAGGCCGAGCGACTCCGCGAGGCGGACGCCGATCTCGATGTCCTCCTTCAGGCGCTCGGTGTCGCGCGAGCGCATCGCGCTGCCGATGAACGCGCGCTCCTTCGGCCGCCAGAGAGCGTGCTCGACGAAGATCGGGAGCAGCCGGTTCGCCGCGTCCACGAGCTGCCGCTTCGTCTTCTTCGAGGCGTTCTCGAGCAGGACCTTCTCGTACGCCATGCCCGCGCCGTGGTGGATCCCGTCGTCCGTCGCGAGCCGATTGCAGAGGTCCTCGAGCACCGTGCCGCGTGAAGAGCGTGCGATCAGGCGGAATCGCGAGATGATCAGCCGCTCGTAGAAGACCTGCATCTGGAAGACCTTCTCCTCGAGCGTGTCGGCCTCGAGCGTCATGTGCGCGAGCTCGTCGAGGTACGGATCGCGCTCGGCGGTGCCGCCAGCCTCCTCGATCAGCTTCAGCCACGCCTCCGTGTGACGCGACTCGTCCTGCACCATCGTCGAGTAGTAGAGCTTCGCCTCGTGGTCGGGCGCGATGTTGAGGAGCTGGGAGGCCATCGAGCAGGCGAGCATGTCCGCCTGCAGCTGCTGGGTGAGGACAGAGCGCCACATGTCCTTGCGCCGCGCCCGGCGCTGGTCCGACCCCTTGCCCTCCGGAATCGGCGGTAGGTCGCCCCACGGCAGGTCCCGGACCTGCCACTCCTGCTTCTTCGCGAGCTCGTAGAAGCGGAGGACGCCGGCGAAGCTGTCGCGTTCGCCGGGCGGGTTCTCGACGACCTGGGTTGCTGCCATGCGCGGGAGATTATCCGCTGATCGCGCCGACTAAGCTCCGCCACGTGGAACTGAGGCGCTGGCCGCGCAAGAACGACCCGGACTCGATTCGCGCCCGCCAGGACGCGCTCGACGGGCGCGTCGACCGGGAGGTCTTCGGCCACGACCTGACGCCGTGGGCGACGGCTCAGGAGGCGCTCACGGGCGTCTCGGTGATCCCGACGGCCGTGATCGGGCCGCTGACGATCTCGCTCGGAGATTACGAGCTGACGGAGCCGGAAGGTGAGCTCGTCGAGCGCGGCCGCTCGACCGACGAGGTTTTCGTGCCCCTCGCCCACACCGAGGGCTCGATGTCGGACTCGCTCTACCGCGGCGCAAGGGCGGCAGCCGAGTCGGGCGGCTTCCGCACCGAGGTGCTCGGCGACCGGATCACGCGCGCCTCGTGCTTCGTGTGCCGCTCGGTCGAGGAGGCCGCGGCCCTCGGGCGCTGGATCGGGGGCGAGCTGCCGAAGATGCGCGAATGGCTCGCCGCCCGCGATGAGCCTTGGATCTCGAAGTGGGCGAAGCTCCGTGAGGCCGAGACGCATGTCGTCGGGCCGATGTGCCACGTCATGTGGGCGTTCACGACCGGCGACGCGGTCGGGGCGAACATGATGACGCGCAACGCCTACGCGCTGAACATGGGCTACGTCATGGAGCACGCGCCGACGAAGCCCGAGCGGGCGATCCTCGAGGCGAACATGGGCGGCGACAAGAAGCCGTCGCACCGCTACTTCGAGCGCGGCGGGCACGGGAAGACGGTCCTCGCCGAGGCGACGCTCACCGAGGAGGCCGTGCGGCGGGTGCTGCGGACGACGATCGACGATCTGCTCGAGCTCTCCTGGGCCGGGACGCACGGGGCCGTCGCCTCGGGAATGCAGTCCGTCGCGTTCACGCCGGCGACGGCGATTGCGGCCATCTTCGCTGCGACCGGCCAGGACATCGGCATGGTCGGAACCAGCTCCATGGCCCATGGCGCGGGTAGGCGGGTCGAAGGCGGCCTCAACTGTTCGATCCGTCTGCCGGGGCTCGAGGTCGCGACCGTCGGCGGCGGCACGACCCTTCCCTACGCCCGCTCGTGGCTCGCCCTGATGGGCTGCGCCGGCGCGGGCAAGGTCTACCGCTTCGCGCAGATCATCGCAGCCGCGACGCTGGCTTTGGAGATCTCGGCCTCCGCGTCGATGGCGACGTCCGGCTCGGAGAACTTCTTCAAGGCCCACTTCGAGCGTGGCGGCTTGCGGTGAGAGCGCCTCCGGGCGAGCCGACATCGGCGGAGGCGGTGGAGGCGTGGATCGACGACCACGCCGTCGACCGCTTCGGACACGTCCGCGATGCCTCGGTGAGGCACCGCGAGGAGCACGGCCCCGGCTGCACCGTCTATCCGACCTCGAGCGGGCCTCTCCTCGGCGTTCTCGTCTCCGCGATCGGAGCCGAGCGCGTGCTCGAGCTGGGAACGGGTCTCGGCTACAGCGCGCTGTGGCTGTCGCATGCAGGCGCGCATGTCGACACCATCGAGCAGGACGAGACGCACGCCGAGCTGGCGCGCGCGAACGTCGAACGGCAAAGGGCGGACGTCGTCGTTCATGTCGGCGCAGGCGCTGAAGTCCTGCCCCGGCTCGAGCCGGGCTACGAGGTCGTCTTCAGCGACGGCGAGCCGGCCGAGTTCGAGACGGACCTGAACGAGTTCGAGCGACTGCTTAGGCCGGGCGGGCTCCTCGTCAGCGCGAACCTCTTCCTCGGCCGGTATTCGAGCGACGTCGAAGGACTGGAGCACGCGGCCGCGTACCGGCTGCGCCTGCTCGACGAAGAGCGCTACACGACGGCGATCCTCCCCGACGGCCTCGCGCTCAGCGTGCTGCGGTGAGGATCCCGCCGCACCACGACCCGGCCTGCTTCGGCTGTGGCGACAGCCCGATCGGACTGCGCCTGCCGCAACCCGAGGCGGAGGGCGCCGACCGCTACGAGACGACGTTCTCCTTCGACGAGCGGCACCAGGGCGGCCCGGGGCTCGCCCACGGCGGCCTGGTCGCCGCGCTGCTCGACGAGGCCTGCGGCCTGGTCGCGACCTGGTACCGCTTCCCGTCCGTGACCGGCCGGATGTTCCTGCACTACCGCCGGCCCGTGCCGATCAACCGGCCGTTGGTCGTCCGAGCCTGGGTCGAGGACACGAAGGGGCGGCGGGTGCACGTGCGCGGCGAGCTGCGGGACGACGACGAGCCGCTCGCCGAGGCGCGGATGGCCTTCGTGCACGTACCGCTGGAGCACTTCCTCGCCACGCCGGAGGGGCGTGCCGCGGGCGAGGCCTGGCGCAAGCGGCTCGCCGCCGAGACCTGACCGGCACAAAATCCCTGGAAAACCGCTCATGTGTGAGCCCGTAACGGTCGATACAAAGACCGATGGTTCTGCGGATTGCCCTCTTCGCTGCGGTCGTCGCCGCCATGCTCGCCTTCGTGCAGCAGCGCGAGGTGCTGAAGAACGCCGGACTGACCGGCTACTGCACGACCATCGCGACGCCTAGGGG
>JBKPFD010000171.1:0-4997 GCA_046729155.1 Actinomycetota bacterium | reverse complement strand
TCCTCGCGCCCTACGACTCGATCCCGTGCACGGGCTCCGTCGTCATCGCCAAGCAGCGATTCAAGAACTGGAACCCGCTCGCGAACGAGGCGATGACCCTGCCGACGGCCCTCGCGCAGTCGTGCGACACGTACTTCTACGAGATCGGCTGGCGCTTCTACCAGCTCCCGAAGGAGCGGGGCCAGCCGCTCCAGGCGTGGGCATCACGGTTCGGCTTCGGGCAGCTCACCGGCCTCGACGTCGGCCCCGAGTCACCCGGCCTGCTGCCGACGATCAAGTGGCGGCGCGCGACGTACACGAGAGAGATCGACCGCCTCTGGAAGCCGGGAGACTCGATCCAGCTCGCGATCGGCCAGAAGGACCTCCAGGTGACGCCGCTGCAGATGGCGCGCTTCTACGCGCTGATCGCCAACGGGGGCAAGCTCGTAACGCCGCACCTCGTCTCGTCGATCGAGCAGCCGGGCCAGAAGGGCTCCCCGACGGGCCCGCTCGTCCTCCGGCGCTTCTCGCGGCCGGTCCGCGAGTTGAACGTCGACCCGAGTGCCGTCCAGGTCATCCGCCAGGGCCTGTACGAGGCGACGCACGCCACGAGCGGCACGTCGTCCGGCGTCTTCGGCCACTTCCCGGTCGCCATCGCCGGCAAGACGGGCACGGCCGAGCGGAGGATCGACGTCGGCACCTTCCTCAAGGACACGGACACGTCGTGGTGGTGCGGCTGGGGGCCGTTCGAGCCGGCCCCCAACGAGGAGCCGCTCGTCGTCTGCGCCGTGATCGAGAACGGCGGCTTCGGCGCCGAGGCGGCCGCGCCGGCCGCGCTGCGCGTCTTCGAGACGCACTTCGGAAAGAAGGCAGGCCTCGTGGAGACGAAGCGGGCCGATTGATGGTCGACTACGTCGCCACGCACCGGATTCCCGCGCGCACGCGCACGCGCGCGCGAGAGGCGTCGCTCCTTCGCAAGCTCGATTGGACGATGCTCGCGGCCGTCGCCGCGCTCGTGGGCTACGGACTCTGGGCACTCGCCGGGATCACGAAGCACGACATCACGGGCGATCCGAACTTCTACGTCAACCGGCAGGCGGCGTACATCGCGATCGGCCTCGTCTGCCTCGTCGGCGCGGTGTTCCTCGACCCGGGTGTCTACCGCCGCCACAGCCGGGTCGTCTACGGCGTGCTGATCGGCCTGCTCGTCGTCGTGCCGATCTTCGGCGAGGACATCCGCCACACGCGGCGCTGGATCGACATCGGGCCGCTCCGCTTCCAGCCGTCCGAGTTCGGGAAGCTGCTGCTCGTCCTCTTCCTCGCCGCGTACCTCGCGGATCGCGGCAAGCGGATCTCGGAGGGGAAGACCGTCCTCACCGCGGCAGGCCTCTCGGCGATCCCGATGTTCCTCGTCTTTCTCCAGCCGGACGTCGGCACCGCTGTCGTCTATGCCGCCGTGCTCTGGGCGACGCTCTTCATTGCCGGCACGCGCTGGTTGCACCTGGCCGTGCTGCTGGCGGGCGCAGCCCTGGCGGCGACGTTCGTCCTCTGGCTCGCCCCCGCGATGGGCGTCGACGTGCTGGAGCCGTACCAGCGGGCCCGCATCACCGGCTTCACGAACCCGTCCGAGGATCCGCGCGGATCGACCTACAACATCCGCCAGTCGATGACCGCAGTCGGCGCCGGCCAGCTAGACGGCAGGGGGGTCTCCGGCGCGACGCAGACGAACTCGAATTACTTGCCCGAGCACGCGACCGACTTCGTCTTCGCCTCGCTCGCCGAGCAGCGCGGCTTCCTGGGCGCCTCGATCCTGCTGCTGCTCTACCTGCTCGTCATCTGGCGCGCGATCAAGGTCATCTTCCTGGCCCGGGACCTCTTCACGGCCACCCTGGCCGGCGGGATCGCGTTCGCCCTGCTCGTGCAGATCTTCGTCAACGTCGGCATGACGATCGGGATGGCGCCGATCACGGGCATCCCGCTGCCGTTCGTGAGCGCCGGCGGCTCGTCGATGGTCGCCAACTTGCTCGCCATCGGGGTGCTGCAGGCGATCTGCGTCCGCCGCAGGTGAGATTTCGGTAGGAGTCCGTCCGGTCCAGGTCCTAACTTTCTGGCCATCCGCGACGAAAGGGTGGCCGGGATGTCATCGAAGCGAGAAGCCCACGAACTCCTCCTGATCGAGGAAGCCGACGCCTGGTTCGAATACCTCGCCGCGACGAGGGGGCAGACGGCCGTCCGCTATCAGGAGCTCGAGCCCTGGGCGTGGGCGCGGCTCAGCCAGCGCCTCCGCGCGATCCGCACCAAGCGCGCCAAGCTGCGACCCGCCGCGGCGTAGACGGCGTCGACAACAGGTGCTGCTAGCCTGTGTCTTGAAGTTTTGAAGCACGGCTTTTCAACTATTCATCCACGCAGCGCGCGCCCCCTGCGGGCAGCGCGCGCGTTCCCAGAGAAGGAGTTTTCGCTTGCTGAAATTGTTCCGGCGCAAGCTGCGCAAGGATCAGGCGCCTGTAGAGAGCGCCGCTCCGGACACAGTCCGTGAGATAACCGAACCACCCGCTGCCGAAGCAGCGGTACAACCTACGACGAAGAAGAGACGACGCGGGACGCGCGGCGGCCGCAACCGTCGCAAGCCCGCTTCGCGGACCGCTGACGCCGTCCAGACCGCCGGCGCGACGGCCGTCGCGGAGAAGCCCGCCAAGTCGCAGAAGGCTGAACGGGCCGAGAAGCCCGCGCGGCGCCGCCAGCAGCCCCGTAGGCGCACGCCTGCCAAGCGCCCGCCGCTACCACCCGCGAAGCGCGAGCTGCTCATGGCCGTCGACGTCGGCGAGCAGCGCGTCGCCGTCCTCGAGGACGACCGCGTCGCCGAGGTCTACCTCGAGCGGCCCGAGCGGCGCTCGATCGCGGGGAACATCTACAAGGGCTCGGTCGACAACGTCCTCCCGGGCATGGAGGCCGCGTTCGTCGAGATCGGCCTCGAGAAGAACGGCTTCCTGTACGTCGACGAGATCGTCCGCCCCGAGCTCGAGGGCCGCGGGAAGGGCCGCAAGATCCAGGAACTCCTCAGCCGAGGCCAGGACGTGCTCGTCCAGGCGGTCAAGGACCCGATGAAGGGCAAGGGCGCTCGCCTGACCACTGAGATCTCGCTGCCCGGCCGGTTCGTCGTCTTCGTCCCGAACGGCGAGGGCTTCGGCGTCTCGCGCCGCCTCGAGGACGACGAGCGGATCCGGCTGCGCGACATCCTCAAGGAGATCGCGCCGAAGGAGGGCGGCGTCATCGTGCGCACGGCCGCCGAGGGCGCGTCCGCGGAGGACATCGAGCGGGACCTCGTCTTCCTGCAGCGGCTCTGGAAGGCGATCAAGGAGAACGCCGACGACGTCAAGGCGCCGGCGCTCGTGTACCAGGAGTCGGAGCTGCCGCTCCGCGTCGTCCGCGACCTCTTCACCGACGAGTTCGAGCGGGCGATCATCGACCACGAGCGCACCTTCAAGCGCGTGGTCGGATACCTGAAGAAGACCTCGCCCCACATGGTCGAGCGCGTCGAGCGCTTCCGCGACAAGCGCCCGGTCTTCGAGGTCTACGGCGTCGACGAGGCGATCCGCTCGACGCTCTCGCGGCGCGTCGACCTCCCGTCAGGCGGCTACCTCGTCTTCGACTACGCCGAGGCGTTCACGGTCATCGACGTCAACACGGGCCGCTTCGTCGGCTCGCGGTCGAAGAGCTCGGGAGCGCGGCTCGAGGACACGATCACCGCCAACAACCTCGAGGCCGTGAAGGAGGTCGTCCACCAGCTTCGCCTCCGCGACATCGGCGGCATCATCGTCATCGACTTCATCGACATGGCGAACCCGAAGAACCGGGCGACCGTCGAGGAGGCCCTGAAGAAGGAGCTCGAGCGCGACCGGACGAAGACGTACGTCGTCGAGATCTCGCCGCTGGGGCTCGTCGAGATGACGCGGCAGAACGTGACCGAGGGCCCGCGCGAGATCCTGACGAGCAAGTGCCCGACGTGTCACGGCGACGGCATCGTCCTCTCGATCGAGTCGGCCGCGATGGACGCGGAGCGCAAGCTGCGCGCGGCCGCCTCGGCCTCGAAGCGCGGTGTCGAGGCGATTCGCGTCGAGCTCGAGAGCCACGTCGCCGAGCATCTGATCGGGCCGGGCGCCACCCGCCTCGCGGAGCTCGAGGAGCTCGCGAAGCGTCGTTTCTTCATCGAGCGCAAGAACGGCGTCGACCTCGATCACTTCAAGTTGCTGGCAGAAGGCAAGCTCGCCGCCCTCGCGCCGGAGAGCCCCGTGACGGAGGGCCAGGAGTTGCGCATCGAGCTCGTCGAGGTCGGCCTGCACGACGTCGACACGGCGACTGCGAAGCTCGACGGCTACACGGTCTGCGTCGCCGACGCGGCGAAGCTCGTCGGCAAGAAGGTGAAGGCTCGCATCGAGCGCGTGCTCGACGGAACGGCCTACGCCACGCTCGTGCAGCCGGCGCCGTCGGCCGTCGCCGACACGCCGATCACCGCCGAGGCCGAGGCCGAGAAGCCACCGCGCGCGCCGCGTCGCAAGCCGTCCGAGCCGAAGAAGGCCAAGGCGGCGCCTGCCAAGGCGAAGAAGCCGATTGCCGAGGCTGTGGCCGAGGAGGTGCCTGTCGACGAGCCCGCCGCCGACGAGCCCGCCGCCGACGAGGCCGTGGCCGAACCGGCTGCCGAGCAGAAGCCGAAGCGCAAGACGCGTCGCGGCTCGCGCGGGGGTCGCGGTCGCAAGAAGAAGACTGCAGCCGCAGCGCCCGCCTCGAACGGCGGCGACTCGGAGGCTGCGCCGGCCGCGACGATCCATGTGCCCGCGGCCGACCTGGGCGAGAAGGAGCCCGAGCCGGCCGCCGACGGCGAAGCGGTCGCGGAGGACGGCGCCCAGCCCGCGAAGAAGAAGCGAACGCGCCGCGGTAGCCGGGGCGGCCGCAACCGGCGCAAGAAGGCGTCGCCCGCCAAGGCGGACACCTCAGCCAATCCCTCCTAGCCGCGCGCGAGC
>JBKPFD010000170.1:0-2867 GCA_046729155.1 Actinomycetota bacterium | reverse complement strand
TTCAAGGGGAGCTTCGTGCCGGCCAGGCGCAGGGCTTCCTTCGCGAGGTTCTCGGGCACGCCCGCGAGCTCGAACATGACGCGGCCCGGCTTGACGACGGCGACCCAGTGCTCGGGCGCCCCCTTTCCGGAGCCCATGCGCGTCTCGGCCGGCTTCTGGCTGACCGGCTTGTCAGGGAAGACGTTGATCCAGACCTTCCCGCCGCGCTTGATCTTGCGGGTCATCGCGATGCGGGCGGCCTCGATCTGACGGTTCGTGACCCAGCCGGCTTCCATCGCCTTGATGCCGAAGTCGCCGAACTGGACCCGGGTCTGGCCCTTCGAGACGCCGGCGCGGCGGCCGCGCTGCTGCTTGCGGTACTTCGTCTTGCGCGGGAGTAGCACTAGCCCTCGCCTCCCGAGTCCTCGAGCTTGGTCGGATCCTCCGTCTGCTGCTTCGGCGTCGTCGTGTCGGGCGCGTCGGCGACGGGCGCCGGCGTCTCCTGAACTTCAGGCTGCACCTCGGGCTGCTCACGGCCTTCGGCCGACGTGGCCTGCTCGTCGGTGCGCGGGCGCTCGACGTTGTCCTGCGCGCCGCCCCGACGGGCGTCGCCGGCCTGGCGCCGCGGACGCCGCTTGCGCACCGGCCCGAGGCCTTCACGGTCGGCTGCGCGGCCTCGCCCGCCCTCGCGCGAAGCGGAGAGTCCTTCCTTGCGGCCGCCGCGACGGCGGGCCTGGTCCTGGTCGCCGAGGCGCGTCTCCTTCTCGCCGGCGACGCTCTCGAAGCCCTCGGGCATGATCTCGCCCTTGTTGATCCAGACCTTGACGCCGATGCGGCCGAACGTCGTCTTCGCCTCGGCGAAGCCGTAGTCGATGTCGGCGCGGATCGTGTGCAGCGGGACGCGGCCTTCGGAGTAGGACTCCGAACGGCTCATCTCGGTGCCGGCCAGGCGCCCGCCGCACTGCACCTTCACGCCCTGCGCGCCCGAGCGGATCGCGGACGCGAGCGAGCGCTTCATCGCGCGCCGGAAGCTGACGCGGTTTTCGAGCTGCTCGGCGATGGACTGGGCGACGAGCTTCGCGTCGAGCTCGGGGCGCTTGATCTCGTTGATGTTGATGTGGACGTTCTTGTGCGTCATGCCGTGGATCTCTTTGCGGAGCGCGTCGACCTCGGCGCCTGACTTGCCGATCACGATCCCCGGCCGCGCCGTATAGATGTCGATCGTGATCCGCTGCTTGTCCTTGCGGATGAGGATGTCCGAGAGGCCCGCATGGGCGAGCTTCCCGTAGATGTGCTCGCGGATCTTCACGTCCTCGAGCAGGGCGTCTGCGAACTCCTTGTTGCCCGTGTACCAGTTGGATTTCCAGTCGTGGATGACGCCGACGCGCATCCCGCCCGGATGGACCTTCTGACCCATTAGCTCTCGCTCTCCTTCTTCTTGCGAGTCGTCGTGGACTTCTTCGCGGGCGTCCGCCGCTTCGGCTTCTCCTCGCCCTTCGGCTTCTCGGCCTCGGCCTTCGGCTTACGCGCACCGCGGCGCGGAGCGCGCTTCGGCTTCTCCTCCTCGGCAGGCTCGGCGCGCGTCACGGTCGTCTCGGCGACGGGCGTCAGCTTCAGCGTGATGTGACACGTCCGCTTGCGGATGCGCGCGGCGCGGCCGCGGGCGCGCGGGCGCCAGCGCTTGAACATCGGGCCCTCGTCGACGTAGGCGGCCGACACGACGAGGTCGTCGCCGATCAGGTCGTGGTTCGCCTCCGCGTTCGCGACGGCGGACTTCAACAGCTTCTCGACCTCGCGCGCAGCCGCACGCGGCGTGAAGGCGAGCACGGTCCGCGCCTCGGGCACGCTGCGCCCGCGGATGTGCTCGACGACGAGTCGCGCCTTGCGCGGCGAGATCCGCACCCACTTGGCCGCAGCTTTGACCTCAGGTCGTGTCTCGGTCGCCGCCACGCTACGCGTCCAAGGTTGATCGAGATGCCATTCGGAGAACAGCGGAGGCTTTCATTAGGTTCTTTTCACCTCGGCCTTGCGGTCACCCGAGTGCGCGCGAAAGGTGCGCGTCGGCGCGAACTCGCCCAGCTTGTGGCCGACCATCTGCTCGGTCACGAAGACAGGCACGTGTTTGCGGCCGTCGTGGACGGCGATCGTGTGCCCGACCATCTCCGGGAAGATGGTCGAGGTGCGCGACCAGGTGCGGATCATCTGCTTGGAGCCCGAGGTGTTCATGTCCTCGATGCGCTTCAGCAGGCGGTCCTCGACGAACGGCCCCTTCTTGGAAGACCTACTCAACGCTTCTCCTTCCCACGCCGCCTGCCGCGGACGATCAGGCGGTCGGATTCCCTGTGCTTCGAGCGCGTGCGCTTGCCGAGCGTCGGCACTCCCCACGGCGTGACCGGGTGGCGTCCGCCCTTCGATTTGCCCTCGCCGCCGCCGTGCGGGTGGTCGACCGGGTTCATCGCGGAGCCGCGCACGGTCGGGCGCTTGCCGAGCCAGCGGCTGCGGCCCGCCTTGCCCTTCGTGATGTTCTCGTGGTCGACGTTGCCGACCTGGCCGATCGTGGCGCGGCAGGTGAGGGGGACGCGCCGAACCTCCCCGGACGGCAGGCGCAAGACGCCGTAGCCCTCGTCCTTCGCCACGAGCTGGACACCGGAGCCGGCGCTTCGCGCCAGCTGCCCGCCCTTGCCCGGCTTCAGCTCGACGTTGTGGACGAGCGTGCCAGTCGGAATCGCCTGCAGGGGTAGCGCGTTTCCCGGCCTGATGTCGGCCTGTGGGCCCGACTCGACGGTCGCACCGACCCGTAGCCGCGCAGGCGCGAGGATGTAGGACTTCGCGCCGTTTGCGTAATGCAGTAGCGCGATGTTCGCCGACCGGTTCGGGTCGTACTCGAT
>JBKPFD010000169.1:0-1433 GCA_046729155.1 Actinomycetota bacterium | reverse complement strand
GTACCTGCTCTTCGGCGCGCACGCGCTGAACGACGAGGCGGCCGACGCGCTGCTCAAGGATCTCGAGGAGCCGCCCGAGTACGCGGTCATCGTCCTCGTCGCCGACGACCTCGGCCCGCTGCCCGAGACGATTCGCTCCCGCTGCCAGCTCGTCCCGTTCCGGCGGCTCGGCGAGCGCACCGTGCGCGAGGAGCTCGCGCGCCGAGCACCCGGACTCTCGGAGGAGGAGCGGACTGCGCTGGCCCGCGTCGCCGGCGGACGGCTCGACCGCGTCGACCGGCTGCTCGATCCGAAGTCGGCGCGCCGGCGGGATGCCCTGCTCGAGGTGGCGCGCTCGGTCTACCGCGACGAGGAGTTCGTCCCCAGCGACGCGGCCGACGTGTTGATGGGAATCGCGGGCGAGCGCGCGGCGGAGGCGAAGGAGCGCGCGAGCGAGGAGAACGAGCAGCTCGACCTGACCGCCCGCGAGGCGGAGCAGCGCGTCAGGCGCGCGGGGCGGGGCGCCGAGCGCGAGGAGCTGCTCACGTGTCTCGAAGAACTCGCGGCGTGGTACCGGGACCTCGTCGTCGTCGCGGCCGGCGCCGAGTCCGCTGCGGTGCACGTCGACCGCCTCGAGCAGCTGCGCGAGGACGGCGTGCGCGAGCGGGCTCGGGGGGCCGAGGCTGCGGCGGAGGCGGTGCGCGAGACCTGGCGCCTCTACGAGGAGCTGCAGCTCCAGGCCGGGCTCATGCTCGAGGCCCTGTTCGTGCGGTTGAGGAGAGAGCTCGCGCTGCCGATAGTGACCGTAGGAACATGAAGCTCTGGCCGTTTTCGGACCCCCAGGACCACGTCGTCTACACGACGCGGTTCGTCCTCGAAGAAGGCCGGCCGATCCTCCTCGTTTCCCGCGATCCCGACGGCGAGTGGGAGTTCCTCTGCACGACGACGGACAACCCGAAGGATGCGCGGGAGGTCTCCCTCGCGTTCATCGTCGACCAGGACCCGCGCGTCGCCGAGGTCGCCGATCTCCCCGTCGCGTGGCGCGCCTTCCGCGACTCGCCCGAGTCGCCGTGGCTGCAACGGCCGTTCTCGCCCGGCGAGCTGGCCCTCTTCGGCAGCTAGTCCGCGAGAGCGAGGGCTTCGTCGAGGACGGCGAGCCCCTCATCGAGCTCCTCGCGCGTGATCGTCAGCGGCGGCGCGACGATGATCACGTTCCAGTGCGTCATCAGGTAGACGCCGCGCTCCAGCGCCGCCTTCGCGACCTTCGCCATCGGCGCGAACGCCTCCCCGGTCGCATTGAACGGCACGAGCGGCTCGCGCGTCTCGCGGTCGCGCACGAGCTCGACGCCGTAGAAGAGCCCCCGTCCGCGCACGTCGCCGATCGAGGGGTGCCGGTCGGCCAGCTCGGCGAGCCGCTCGCCGAGCACCGCGCCAAGCTCGGCCGAGTTCTCGAC
>JBKPFD010000168.1:0-3007 GCA_046729155.1 Actinomycetota bacterium | reverse complement strand
GTACCTCGACCGGCCCGAGTTCTGAGAACGCCGCCTCGGCCATGCGCAGGCGCGAGTCCGGATCCGCCACCACCTCACGGTGCCCCGGCCGCTCGTTGACGAGCACGACGAGCTTCTCGATCGGCAGCTGCTCGAGCGCGGCCCGCGCGAGCGCGACGTGCCCGACGTGCGGCGGATCGAACCGGCCGCCGAGGATTCCGATCAGGAGAGCTCCACGACGTCGTCGCCGATCGCGATCTCGTCACCCGGTTTGGCGCCCGCGGCCTTGAGCGCCGCCGCCAGCTCGTCCTCGTCCGGCGGCTTCCCGGCGACTCTGTAGCCCGTGTCCGTACGCATGATCCGGTAGCCGCGCCGCTCACGCGGCTGCGGCCGGTAGACGAGGAAGTCCGCCAGGCCCTCCTCGCGCGCAGGCGGAGGCGCCTCGGCGGGAGGGCACAGCTCGAAGAGCGCGCGGCGGAAGTTTTCGATGCCCGCGCCGGTCGCGCACGAGACCGCGAACACGGCCTGCACCCGTTCGTCCTCGACGTCGAAGGACGGCACCTCGGGCAGGAGATCGATCTTGTTCAGCACGACGACCTGTGGGCGGAACTCGAGCCCGGCGCCGTACGCCTCGAGCTCGGTGTCGATCGCTGCGAAGGCGTCGGCCGGATCGTCCGCGGCGGCGTCGATCACGTGGACGAGCAGCCGGGCGCGCTCGAGATGAGCTAGGAACTCGTGTCCGAGGCCGACGCCCCGGCTCGCACCCTCGATCAGCCCCGGGACGTCGGCGACGACGAGCTGACGCGCATCCGGCGCGTCGACGGTGCCGAGGACGGGCTCGAGCGTCGTGAACGGGTAGTCGGCGACCTTCGGCTGCGCGTTGGAGATGCGGCTCAGGAGCGACGACTTGCCGGCGTTCGGGAGGCCGACGAGCGCCGCGTCGGCGAGCAGCTTGAGGCGGAGCTCGAGCGCGGCCTCCTCGCCGGGCAGGCCGACCTCGGCAAAGCGCGGGGTCTGGCGCGTCGAGGACGCGAACCGCCGGTTGCCGCGGCCGCCCGCGCCTCCTCGCGCGACGACGACCCGCGCGCCGGGGCTCGCGAGATCCGCGACGAGCTCTCCGTTCTCGAAGACCTGTGTGCCGGCGGGGACGCGCAGCTCGATGTCTTCTCCGGCAGCGCCGTGCTTGTTGGAGCCGCGACCCGCCTGCCCGCGACCTGCCCGGAACCGCGTCTTGCCACGAAAGGCCGAGAGGTCCCGCAGCGTGTCGTCGGAGACGAGCACGACGCCACCGCCCGGGCCGCCGTCGCCGCCGTCGGGACCACCCTTCGGCACGAACTTCTCGCGCCGGAAGCTCAGCGCGCCGTCGCCGCCCCGCCCGGCTTGCACCGAGATGCGGGCCCGGTCGTGGAACATTGGATTCCTAGTCGGTGACCGCGATGACGCGACGCTCGCCGTTCGCGCTGAAGGCGACCTTGCCGTCGCGCGTGGCGAAGATCGTGTCGTCACGGCCCATGTCCGCACCGGGGCCCGCCCGGAAGCGGCTGCCGCGCTGGCGGACGATGATCATGCCGGCCTTCACCTGCTGGCCGTCGAAGATCTTCACGCCGAGGCGCTTCGCCTGCGAGTCGCGCCCGTTGCGCGAGGAGCCGAGACCTTTCTTGTGCGCCATAGCTAACTCTCCTTCTTCTTCGCCACCGGCTTCTTCGCGGCGGTCTTCCGCTTCGGGGCCTCCGCCTTGGGCTTCTCCGCTGCCTTTGCCTTCTCGTCCGTCTTCGGCGTGGCGGCCGCGCGCTCCGTCTTGCGGCCGATCGACTGGATCTCGACCTCGGTCAGCCGGCTGCGGTGGCCGGTGTGGCGGCTGTAGCCCGTCCGGCGCCGGTACTTGCCGACGCGAATCTTGTCCCCGAGCACGTGCCCCACGACCTTCGCCGTCACCCTCGTCCCCTTCGGGCCGAGCTCGGCCTTGCCGTCGCCGCCGAGGAACAAGATCGGCGGGTGGAAGGTCTTGCCCTCCTCCTCGCCGAGCCGGTCCACGACGAGCCGATCGCCCTCCTGGACGCGGTACTGCTTGCCTCCCAGTGAGATGATCGCGTAGGTCATGGCGTGAAAAACGCGGGCCGGGGCTGCCCGCGACGCCGCCAGTGTAGCCGAAAGATGCCGCTCAGCAGGGACGAATTCCGGGCACACGCGGGCGGTGCGCTGCTCGCGTTCGCGCTCGCCGTCGCGGTCTTCCACCACCTGCCGAGCTTCGTCGGCGAGACCGCCGGCGACTGGGTCGACCTCGTCACGCCCTTCGCGGTGATCGGCGCCTCGGCGTTGCTCCTCGGTCGGCGTGTGCCGACGCTCGCGCTCCTCGTCGCGCTCGTCGGCGGGATCCTGTACGTCGACGGACACGGGATCCACCTCGCCGCGAACTCGATCGGCCACGAGGATCCGACCGGCGACGCCAAGGACGTGACGCACTTCTGGGACGAGGAGTGGGGCCACTTCGAGTGGCACCTCGGGCTGTTCGTCCTCATCGGCTCCTTCTGCCTGGCCGAGCGAGTGCGGCCCGAGCGCGTCGACCGCTGGCCGGCCGTCGTCGCGGCGCTGCTGCTCGGCTGGACGTTCTTCACGAGCACGGTCGAGGGCGGCACGTGGTGGCTCGAGCTGGCGGCGACCGCGGTCTTCGTTCCCTGGGCGGTTCTGACCCGCAGGCCGCTTGTTACCGTCTTCGCCGCCGCGTTCGGCCTGTGCGCGCTCATGATCGGGATCTGGGCGCTCTGGCACGGCGGGGTGCCGCAGTTCAGCGAGGTCGACTTGCTCTGATGGGCCGGAAGCTGCGGATCGCCGCAGCCACGCTCGTCGTCCTGCTCGGTGCGCTCGCGATCGCGGCGATCGTCGAGCGCGACTGGACAGCGGCGCAACTACGTGCGGTCGCTGTCCTCGCGACCACGGAAGACTGGCCCGTGCTCGCGTGGACGGTGCGTGCGCTGACGGCAGAGCCGCGGGTGACCGAGACGGTGGTCGGCGGCGCGCCGTCGACGGT
>JBKPFD010000167.1:0-5069 GCA_046729155.1 Actinomycetota bacterium | reverse complement strand
GTCGTGATCTCGCCGGCGACCACGACCAGGCCCGTGGTGATGAGCGTCTCGCAGGCAACGCGGCCGTTGACGTCGTCGCGGAGGACGGCGTCGAGCACCGAGTCCGAGATCTGGTCGGCGATCTTGTCCGGGTGACCCTCGGTCACGGACTCCGAGGTGAAGAGGAACTCGCGGGCTGACATGGCGGCGAAGGCTAGTCGATCTGCGCGAACGCCGAAAACGACCTCGTCCGGCCGTCGGCGTCGCCCCACAGAAGGAGCGACTTCAGCGGCTCGAGGTTCGCGCGCACCTCGGGCGGGATCGGCTCCTCCCCGGCGGCCTGCGCGAAGCCGACGATCATCGGTACCGCCTTCGCGACATCGATCCAGACGAAGCCGGCCGTCTCGTCGGGCAGGCCGGCCGCCTCGCGCGAGCCCTTGAACGCGTCGGAGTCCGGGAGCTTGTCGCCGCGGGCACGGAGCTCGGAGACCGGCGACTGGCCGGTCGTGACGACGACCTTCTCGTCGAAACCGGCGTAGCGCACCTCCACCTTGCCGAACGAGACGCACTTGACGGTGATCCCATCCTCGACAGTCGGCGCGTGGCAGGGCTGCGCGGCGCGGAACTGCATGACGACGCTCATGACCGTGTCGACGTTTTGGAAAGCCTCCGATTCGGCCGGTTCGTCGCTGTTGACCGCGACCAGCAGCGTCACCTCGGGGAACGGCGTGCCGGGCCGCACGTAGAGCGCGACCTCGCCCTCGAAGATCGCAAACAGCTGTTCGAGCGGCACTCCGCCGAACTCCCGCTCGAGCTCCCGCAGGCTCCGGCGATACGTCGGGGAGGAGCGCGCCTGCTTCGCGAACGAGTCGTTCCCGCGGAAGGTGAGGAAGGCGACCGCGTCGCCCGGCACGTCGTCGATCAGGTTCGAGCTGAAGACCGTCGCCTGTGCCTTCGGCTCGGTCGCAGAGCGCGTCGCGCCGACAAGCCGCAGGCCGTCGCCCTCGGCCGCGAGCCCGGCCGTCATGAACTCCGGTCGCTGCTCGGACGGCAAGGTGAGCGCATCGCCGCCGATCCCCTGGAGGGCGTCGCGCACGAGCTGCGTCAGGCTCGCGCCCGTCGCGTACGCCTTGACGAGCGTCGAGTCGGGCAGCTCCTCCATCGCGTCCTTGAAGACGTCGTCGTCGGCCAGCTTGTCGGCCCGGCCCGCGGCCAGTCGGAAGCGGTCGATCTTGGCCTGCGAGTCCGCGAGCACCGTCCAGCCCTCGACCTCGCCGAGCACGAGGTCGTCGCGCGAGGAGTCCTCGCGGTTTGCCTTCTCGACGAGACGCCTGAACGCCGCCTCGTCCTTCGGTTGCGTGAGACCGACGACGTTGTCGCCGCCGCCCGCCAGGTCGAGCCAGGCGAGGTCGATCTCCTCGCCGAGCGCGGGCTTTACGTCGCGCTCGTAGTCGAGGCCGCTGTCGCGGAGCGACGACTGGAGCTGAGCGAGCAGCTGGGGCCGCGCCGGGAACTCGTGCAGCAGGTCGTCGACCGTCTGCCACTGCTTCGAGCTCAGATCCGAGTCGATCGCGATGAAGACGGGCGCGTTCGCAGGGACGATCTCCGCGCCGCGGCCGGTGGCCGCCTCCTCTGCGCTCCCGCAGCCTGCGAGGGCGAACGCGGTCGCGAAAAGGGCGGCGATGCGGAGCGCACGCATCCCTCGGATCCTACTCGGCGGTCGGGCGGCGCCCCATCAGCCCCGCGACGAGCTCGTCGAGCGAGCGGCCGCCGAGGATCTCGCAGACGGCGTGCGTGATCGGGAGCTCGATGCCGAGCCGGTCGGCGAGCGCGTCGAGCACCGGCGCGGTCGTCAGGCCTTCGACGGTTCCGATCTGGGCCGCGGCCTCGTCCGGGCTCGCCCCGCGCGCGATGAGCTCGCCGGCGCGGCGATTCCGTCCGTGCTGAGACCAACACGTGACGATCAGATCGCCCATGCCCGCTAGGCCGGCGAAGGTCTCCTGTCGCGCTCCGCTCGCTTCGCCGAGGCGCGCCATCTCCGCGAGCCCGCGCGTCACGATCGCGGACTTGCCGTTGTCGCCGAGGCCGAGGCCGTCGACGCCGCCCGCGGCCAGGGCGATCACGTTCTTCGCCGCGGCGCAGAGCTCGACGCCGACGACGTCCGTGTTCACGTAGACGCGGAAGGTGAGCGAGTTCAGCTCGCGCTGGAGCCGTTCGGCCAGGTCGCCGTCCTCGCTCGCGATCACGGTCGCGGCGGGGAGCCCGACGCCGATCTCCTCCGCGAAGTTGGGTCCGGAGAGGACAGCCACCGGCCGGTCGCCGAGCAGGGTCGAGAGGCGGTTCCCGCTCGCGGGATCGAGCCCCTTCGTCAGCGACAGCACCGGGCCATCGTCGGGCAGGGCTCGCACGACGTCTGCGAACGCGTGGCTCGGCACCGCGACGACGACGAGCTCGGTGGCATCGAGGCCGGCCTCGTCGACGGCGGCGGCCCGGACACGTGCGAGATCTGCGTCGGGCAGATAGCGCGGGTTGCGCCCCGGCGCGTTGATCGCCTCGGCCTGCTCGGGATCACGGCAGGCGAGCGTCACTTCGTGCCCATGCTCGGCGAGCACGCGCGAGAAGGCGGTGCCCCAGGCCCCGGCGCCGACGACGACAGTCCTCATGTCCTACGCACGAAATCGATCGACACGGGGACGCCCTCGAGCTCGAAGTGCTCGCGGAGCCGGTTCTCGACCCAGTAGCCGTAGTCGCGCGTGATCAGGCTCGGGTCGTTGACGAAGAAGCGGAAGCGGGGCGGGCGAACACGCGTCTGGGTGCCGTAGAGCAGGTTGAGGCGCTTGCCGTTCCGCGACGGCGGCTGGCGGCTCTCGCGCAGCTCGGCCAGAAAGCGGTTGAGCACAGGAGTCGGGATGCGCTTCGTCGACTTCTCGTACAGGCTTTCGACCCGATCGAGCAGCCGGTCGATCCCGCGTCCCGTCTTCGCCGAGGCGGCCACGATGGGCGGACGCTGGCGCAGGCGCGGCTCCAGGCGGCGGCGCACGTCCTCGATGTCCACCTCGCCGATGTCCCACTTCGAGAGGACGACGAGGGTCGCGCAACCGGCCTTGCGGGCCACGTCCGCGATCGTCAGGTCGTGGTACACGACGCCCTCGCTCGCGTCGACGAGGACGAGCGCGATGTCGGCCCGCTCGGCGGCCTGGAGCGCCCGCAGCTCCGAGTAGTACTCGATGCCCTGCCGCTGGCGGCGCTTGCGGCGCAGACCGGCGGTGTCGACGAGCACGAACGTGCGGTCGCCGCGCTGGAGCACCGTGTCGATCGCATCGCGCGTGGTGCCCGGCGTCTCGGACACGATCACGCGCTCCTGGCCGAGCAGCGCGTTCAGCAGGCTCGACTTGCCGACGTTCGTCCGGCCGAGGATCGCGACGCGGATCGCCTCCTCGCCGACCTCGGGGCGGCCCTCCCCGGGAAGGCGGGTGACGATCAGGTCGAGCAGGTCTCCGGAGCCGTGGCCGTGCAGCGCCGAGACGGGAATCGGATCGCCGAGGCCGAGGCGGTGGAACTCGTAGATGTCTGCGTCGCGGCTCGGGTCGTCGATCTTGTTCACGACGAGCAGCACCGGCTTGCGCGAACGGCGCAGGATCGCCGCGATCTCCTCGTCACCGGGCGTCACGCCCGCCTGCGCGTCGACGACGAACAGCACAAGGTCGGCCTCGCCGATCGCCGCGCGTGCCTGCTCGCCGACCTGGCGCGTCAGCGGCGACGCGTCGGCGATGTCCACGCCGCCGGTGTCGATGAGCAGGAAGCGCTGCCCGGCCCATTCGCAGACGACCTCCTTGCGGTCCCGCGTCACCCCTGAGGTCTCGTGCACGACCGCCGTCCGCGAGCCCGTCAGCCGGTTGACGAACGTCGACTTGCCGACGTTCGGGAAGCCGACGACGGCGACCGTGCCGAGCAGGCCCTCGCTCACGGCGGGGGGATCGCGACTGCCGGGCGCCCCAGCTCGTGGATGTCGACGAGGAAGCGCCAGAGCCGGTGGATCTCCTCCTGGATGAGCGCGGTCGCCTCCTTGTAGCCCTTCCCCGAACGCGGGAGGCCGTCGAACTGCATCGCCTCGCCCCAGGCGATCGAGACCGGGTGGAAGTTGCCCAGGCGCCAGAACTGCGAGCCGTGGATCGCGGCGGGCACGACCGGCACCTGCTCCTGGAGGGCGACCATCGCCGCGCCGGGCTTTGCCTCGCCGGGGACGCCGCTCCGCTGGCGCGTGCCCTCGACGAACATGCCGAGCGCGTGCCCCTCGCGCACGATCTCGCGCATCGCGCGCACCGCCTCGCGGTCGGACTCGCCGCGGCGCACCGAGCGCGTGCCGAACGCCCGAATCAAGTGGCCCAGGCCCGGGACTTTGTGCGCTTCGATCTTCGCCACGTAGTAGATCGTGCGCGGCGAGGAGGACCCGAAGGCGGGCGGGTCGACCCACGAGAAGTGATTGAACGCGAGCACGACGCCGCCCTCCCGCGGGATCCGCTCGGTGCCGTACTCCCGCATCGGCGCAACCGCGCGGACAGCGGGCGTGATCGTCATTCGGCCCACGCGCCAGACGACGTCGGTGACGTTCACGCCGTCGCCCGCGCGCGCACGAGCTCCTCGATCCGGTCGACGACGTCCTCGACGTCGAGCGCGCTCGTGTCGATCACCTCGGCGTCGTCGGCGGGCTGCATGCGCGCCGCGTCGCTCTCGTCGCGAAGGCGGAGGTCGGTGGCGAGGGCATCGGCGCCGATGTCGGGCCGCTCGGCTTGCCTGCGTCGCTCGCGGACGTCGCGGTCGGCGACGAGGTAGACCTTGACCTGCGCGTCCGGTGCGACGACCGTGCCGATGTCGCGGCCCTCGATGACCGCGTTGCCGAGTTCGGCGAGCTCGCGCTGACGCTCGCGCATCACGGCTCGGACCTCCGGGTGGCGCGCCACCACCGGGACGAGGCGGTCGATGCGCGCCTGGCGGATCGCGGCCGTGACGTCCTTGTTGGTGATGAGGACGCGGCCCGCCTCGTCGAGCTGGATCGGGTTGTCCGCCGCGAGGGCGCCGAGGCGCTCGCC
>JBKPFD010000166.1:0-4024 GCA_046729155.1 Actinomycetota bacterium | reverse complement strand
CCGGCGAGCCGATGAAGCCCGCCACGAAGATGCTGTTGGGGTACTGGTAGAGCTCGCTCGGCGAGCCCACCTGCTGGAGGATCCCCGCGCGCATGACGGCGACGCGGTCGCCGAGCGTCATCGCCTCGGTCTGGTCGTGCGTGACGTAGACCGTCGTCGTCTCCAGCCGCTGCTGCAGGCGTGAGACCTCGGCGCGCATCTGCACGCGCAACTTCGCGTCGAGGTTCGAGAGAGGCTCATCCATCAGGAACGCCGCCGGCTTCCGGACAATCGCGCGGCCCATTGCGACGCGCTGCCGCTGGCCGCCGGACAGCTGGGCGGGCTTGCGGTCGAGGAAGTCGGTGAGGTCGAGGATCCTTGCCGCCTCGTCAACGCGTTCCTTGATCTCCTTCTTCGGGACTTTCGCCAGCTGAAGCGCGAAGCCCATGTTCTCCCGCACCGTCATATGCGGGTAGAGCGCGTAGCTCTGGAAGACCATGGCCACGTCGCGCTCCTTTGGAGTCATGTCGTTGACGACCTCGCCGCCGATCAGGAGTTCCCCCTCGGAGATGTCCTCGAGCCCGGCGATCATCCGCAGCGCAGTCGACTTCCCGCAGCCCGAGGGGCCGACCAGGATCATGAACTCACCGTCCGCGATCTCGAGGTCCATGTCCGTGACGGCCTGGGTGCCGTCCGCGAATCGCTTCGTCACGTCCTTGAAGACGATGTCGGCCACGGTTCAACCGGAAGATTACTTCTCGAGAATCGCCCCGGCATGCGGTGCCAACACGGCGTCGCAGCCCGGAGCCGGCTGGGGTTCTCCGGTCATGTTGATTGCCACCCGATGGCGGCCTCGTTCGTACGCGAGCACGCCGTCGGCCGAGTCGACGAGCCTGAAGCCGCGCCCTAGTCTCTTGCGGGTTTCGATCAGCCGCCGGTAAAGCTGCAGGAGCGAGCCCGGATCGCGCTCCTGGTCGGCCACGTTTCGCTCCGGGAAGTCGAGCACGGGCAGCCAGGGCTCCGCCGTCGTGAAGCCGCCCTGGGGGCCCGAGTCCCAGTGCATCGGATGCCGGGAGGCGTCGCGCCCGGCGCGATCGTAGGGAGGGTCGGCTCCGGGGCCGTCCGTGAGACCGATCTCGTCGCCCTGGTAGATGAACGCCGTGCCCGGCAGCGTCAGGAGTAGCGTTGCGGCCGCGCCCACGTTCTCCGCGCCGACGCGGGTCGCGAGGCGCGGGAAGTCGTGATTCGAGAGGACCCACGCGACGCGCTCGAGCGGAGCGGCGGCTGCGATCGCGGCGCGGAGGCGGTCGGCTCGCCACGGCGAGTGGAGGAGCTCGAAGGCGAAGACGAGGTCGAGATGCTCGAGATAGGGGCCGTACTCGGAGCTGCCGAGGTAGACCTCGCCGACGAGTAGCGCGTCTCCGGCGGCCTCACGGAGTGCGACGAGTGCCTCGCCTACCTCCGGCCGGTTTCCCGAGAAGACGCGCTCGAGTCGCGCGGCCTCCGGATGGAGCGGGAGTGGGAACGAACCCGTCGCTGGCGGGTCGTCGCGCAGCTGCTCGTCCTTGAGAAGTTGGTTGATCGCATCGAGCCTGAACCCATCGACACCGCGCTCGAGCCAGAAGCGCACCACGCCCTGCATCGCGCGCACGACCTCCGGGTTGCGCCAATCGAGATCGGGCTGCTCCGGGTAGAACGAGTGTAGATACCAGCGGCTCGTCCGGTCGTCGCGGCTCCAAGCCGAGCCGCCGAAGGCTGCGACCCAGTTGTTCGGCGGCTCGTCACCGTCGGCCCAGATGTACCAGTCTGGATGCTCGCGGAACCATGAATGCTCGATCGATGTGTGGCAGGGGACGACGTCGAGGACGACCTTTAGGCCGCGCGCGTGGGCGGCGGCGACGAGGTCGTCGAAGTCGCCGAGCGTGCCGAGCTGCGGGTCGACGCCCTCGTAGTCCGCAACGTCGTAGCCGAAGTCGGCAAGCGGGGAGGGATAGATCGGCGACAGCCAGAGCGCGTCCACGCCGAGCCGGCGCAAATGGTCGAGGCGGTGCGTGATTCCGGGCAGGTCGCCGACTCCGTCCCCGTTCGAGTCCTGGAAGGACCGCGGGTAGATCTGGTAGATGACTGCATCACGCCACCACACGCCGGCGAGCATAGACGGCAGGCGCCATTCCCTTTCCGCAGTCGGGTTTCGTCCAATTCAGTGATGGCCTACCACGCTGACAAGCCGAGTCCACGCACCGAGATCAGGCGGTCGCACTCATGGTCCGGAGAGTTTCCGCTAAGCGTCGTCGACCAGGCAGTAGCCGACGCCCCAGACGTTCTGGACGTAAGGCGGCTCGCCCGGACGGGCGAGGCGGCGGCGCAGGCGCGAAGCATGCGAGTCGAGCGTCCTCGTGCGGCCGAGGCTTCTGAAGCCCCAGACCTCTCGCAGGAGCTCTTCCTTCGTGAACACCCGGGCCGGGTCGCTCGCCAGCTTCAGCAGCAGCTCGTACTCCTTGCCCGGCAGGGAGACTCGCTCGCCCCCAACGGTCACACGGCGAGTCGCCGTGTCGACCTCGATCGCGCCCGCCCGAAGCAGCCGCGCCGGAGGCGGAGACACGCGCCGTAGCACCGCGCGGATCCGCGCCACGAGCTCGTCGTAATGGAACGGCCGGGGCACGAAGTCGTCGCACCCGCGCGCGAAGGCGCGCACGCGGTCGACCGCGTCAGACTCCTGCCGGCCGAGCACGATCACGGGCAGGTCGCGGTCCCATGAGCGGCCCGGCTCGCCCTCCCGTAACCGCCGGCAGAGCTCGAGCGCGAGCGCGTCGCTGACGAGGACCACGTCGGGCTGCCGCCGTTCCACGAGGTCGAGCGCCTCGCCGTCCTCGGCCTCGACGACGTCGAAGCCGTCCTGCCGCAAGTGCCGCTCGAGGAATCCCCGCGTCAGCGGCTCCGGCTCTGCGAGGAGAACGGCGCTCTGCATGTCGGCCCGAAGCTAGCGCCGAGCCGCGAGCCACGCCAGATGTCCATTTGCGCGAATCTGTGTCGAAAGATCGACAGCCGCCAGAATCCCGACTAGCCGGCTGCGTCGAGGCTGCAGCGTTTTGGACAGCGTTTGGTCGTACCGGTTCGTGGGAAGGTTCCGAGGACGAATGAGGAGGTCACAAGAATGGCGAATGTCAACAAATTCTCGGAGCAACTGATCGACGTAGCGGAGCGATTCGCTGACGTTGTGGACGCCACACAGGGCAAAGGTGCGAGGAAAGGCGGTATCGGGGCACGATGGTTGATCCTGCCCGCGGCCGGCGCGGCAGCCTACGCACTGGTTACTAGCGGCTCGAGCCTGGCACGCCAGACGAGAGGATTGATGCGGCGGGCCAAGGACCGCGCGACCGACTTGCCGGACGCTGACCTGTTCGCGCGGGTGAAGGAGGCCAGCGGGCGCCCAGCGCAGAAGACGAATACCGGGAGCCAGGGACAGAGCCAGCGTCGTCGCACCAACCGGACTCAGCGCCGCCGAACCACCGCGTCTGCTCGGTAGAAGTCGTCTCCGAGCAACAACGAGCTAGAACCCCCCTGCTCGTCGGGGGGTTCTCGTTTTCCGGCTGCGTCCCTAGCGGCAGCGGCGGATGCGCAGGCAGGCGACGCCGATCGGAACGGCGAAGTTCAGCGTCTCCCCCTCACCGCTCGAGAGGACGCCGACCACGGTCCCGTTCGCGTCGACGAGCGGCCCACCCGACACACCCGGGTGCGCGGACACGTCGGTCTGCACCTCCTGACGTGTCACACGGCTGACGATCCCCGTCGTCACGGAGCCCTCGTACCCCTCCGGGGCGCCGACGAGCAGCAGATCGTCACCCGGCGCGGGCGGGCGGTAGACCGGCCGCTGCCAGAGCGGCGGCGCGATCCGGCCGGTCACGCGGATCACGGACAGGTCGTTCTCCTCGTCGACGCGCGCGACGCGGCCGTGCCACTTCCGGCCCTGCTGCCGGAGCAGGACGTACGGGCTTGCCGGCGAGGACGCTCAGCGTGACGACGTGGTTCGCCGTGACGACGTAGG
>JBKPFD010000165.1:0-10988 GCA_046729155.1 Actinomycetota bacterium | reverse complement strand
CGGCGACTGGAACGAGTTCGGCGGCGCTTCGGCGCAGCTCGCGATCAACCTGCTGTGTCTGATCGCCGCTGGTGTAGCGACTCTCGGCCTCCAGCGCATGCTCTTCGCGCGCCGCCGGCAGCGTCACCGTCGCGAGCTGACAGCCGTAGGCCCGAGCTCCTCGAGCTCCCAGCGGCGCCCGTAGGTGCGCGTCCGGCGCGCCGTGCGGAGGCGCGGGCGGCGGCGCGGGGATAACGCGGCGACGACGCGTGCGCGTGCCCGGAGCGCGCCTTCGACGGCGGCCCGAAGCACGCGCGGCGGGCGCGGGAAGCCGAACGCGTCGAGGAGCCGGTCGTCCATGAGCGCGTAGATCGCAGGGGCGCCGAGCCGCTTCGGGAGGCCCGGGAACCAGGAGAGGAACATGTCGCGCGTCGCCAGCCCGACGCGCTCGGAGGCGTGCGTCCGCCGGAAGTGCCGCCGTTCGTACTCGACGTTGAAGCGCTCGAACTCCTCGTAGTTCTCCGGCACGTCTCGAATCGCCATCAGCCGGCCGATCGCGCGCCAGAAGTGGAACGTCGCGAGCCGCTCGGTCTCGACGAGCGGCCTCCAGCCGAACCGCGCGTTCCACCGGATCGGCTCGTAGACGAACGACGACAACACGTAGAGGAAGTCGTCGTTCGAGATCTCGAAGCGGCCGTGGATCTGGTTCATGCGCCGGATCGCCGCCCGGCCCTCGGGCGCGTCGTATCCGTGCTCGACGATCGTCGACAGGATCAGGTCGGTGTCGTCGTAGCGCTTCTGCGCGCGCCGGGCGAACTCGCCGGTCGAGTCGAGGAGCGCGGCGACGGAAGGCACGGCGAACGTGCGGAAGAGCGCGAGCTCGAGCGACCGCGTGGTGTCGAACGGGAACTCGAAGCACGTGTCGAGATAGACGATGCGCTGGTGGTCGGCGACCGGATCGAGCCGCTCGATCTCGCGTAGGTACCTGGACGGCCGCACCGGCGCCCACGATACTCGGGCGCGATGGCCCTCTCACCCCGGGCTCTCGCGCGCGCGTGCAGCCGTCACCCGTGGCGGACGATCGCCGCGTGGGTCGTCGCGCTCGTGCTCGCGGTCGGGGCGATCGGGACGCTCCTGGAGTTCACGACCGAGAGCGAGGTGCTGAACGACCCGGAGTCCGAGCAGGCATACGACCTGCTGGGGCGGCTGCCGCCGGGCCCGCCGGAAGACGTCGTCAACGAGCTGATCGTCGTTCGGTCGGACGGGCTCACCGTCGACGACCCCGCCTTCAGGACGACGGTTCAGCGCCTCGTCTCCGAGGTCGAGCAGCCCGACGTCGTCTCGACGCGAGATCCGTACTCGACGCGCGACCGGTCGCTCGTCGCCCCCGACCGCCACGCGGCGCTGATCACGGTCGGGCTCCTGCGCGATCCCGAGAACGACGTCGAGCCGGTGATCGAGACCGTCGAGCGAGCCGATCGCGAGCCGTTCGACGTCGAGATCACAGGCGAGTGGACGTACGACCGCGACCTGAACCAACTCTCGCAGGACGACCTTCAGTCGGGCGAGCTCGAGTTCGGGCTGCCGGTTGCGTTCATCGTCCTGCTTCTCGTGTTCGGAGCCGTCGTCGCGGGCCTCGTGCCCGTGCTGCTCGCCCTCGTCTCGATCGTCGTGGCGCTGGGGCTCGTCGCGATCGTGAGCGCGTTCTTCGACCTCTCGGTGTTCACGCTGAACATGCTCACGGGCATGGGGCTCGCGCTCGGGATCGACTACGCGCTCTTCATCGTCTCGCGCTTCCGCGAGGAGCGGCACCACGGTAGGGAAAAGCTCGGCGCGATCGACGCGACCGGCGCGAGCGCGAGCCAGGCCGTCCTGTTCAGCGGCCTGGCCTTCGTGCTCGCGATGTTCGGGCTCATGCTCGTGCCCGACACGATCTTTCGCAGCCTGGCCACGGGCGCGATCGTCGTCGGCATCGTCTCGGTGATCGCGGCGCTGACCCTCCTCCCCGCCGTGCTGGGGCTGTTGGGAGACCGCGTGAACGCTCTCCGCGTGCCCGTGCTCGGCCGCCAGGCGGAGATGGGCACGGCGCGTGAGGGACGGATGTGGTCGCGCGTCGTTCGCTGGGTCATGCGCCGGCCGGTCGTGGCGCTCGTCGGTTCGGTCGCGGTCCTGCTGGCGCTGACAGTGCCCGCCCTCGACCTGACGCTTGGCTTCGTCGGCATCCGGACGATGCCCGAGCGCTTCGCCTCGAAGCAGGGCTTCGTGGCCCTCGAGCGCAGCTTCGGCGTCGGGACGACCGACTCGACGGAGGTGGTCGTCTCCGGGGACGTGTCCGCGCCGCAGGTGCGCGCTGCGACGCGCCGCCTCGAGCGCCGGCTCCGCGGCGACCCGGAATTCCGCAGGGTCGACACCGAGCTCTACCCCGAGCAGGGCCTCGCCGACGTTGAGGCGCTCCCCGTCGGCGACAGCCGCGACGATCGTGCGTACGAGGCGGTGCGGCGGATCCGCAACGAATACGTGCCGCAGGCCTTCGACGGCGTGGACGCGCGCGTGCTCGTCACCGGCGAGACGGCCGAGAGCATCGACTACTTCGCCCTCGTGCGGCACTGGCTGCCGATCGTGATCGGCTCCGTCCTCGGCCTCAGCTTCGTGCTGCTGACGATCGCCTTCCGGTCGATCGTCGTCCCCATCAAGGCGATCCTCCTCAACCTGCTCTCCATGGGCGCGGCCTACGGCCTCCTCGTGCTCGTCTTCGAGAAGGGCGTCGGCAACGAGCTCTTCGGCTTCGAGCAGGTCGACACGATCGAGGCCTGGGTGCCGCTCTTCCTCTTCTCGGTCCTCTTCGGTCTCTCGATGGACTACCACGTCTTCCTGCTCAGCCGGATCCGCGAGCGCTACGTGCGCACTCACGACAACGCCGAGTCCGTGGCGCACGGCGTCGCCTCCACGGCGCGGCTGATCACAGGCGCGGCGCTGATCATCATCGCCGTCTTCAGCGGGTTCGCCCGCGGGGACCTGATCATGTTCCAGCAGATGGGCTTCGGCGTCGCCGTCTCGTTGTTGATCGACGCGACCTTGATCCGCACCGTGCTGCTGCCGGCGAGCATGCAGCTGCTCGGCGATCGCAACTGGTATCTCCCGCGATGGTTAGGCTGGCTGCCCGATTTCCACATCGAGGGCGCTTCGAGGCGCTGAAAGGGGTAGTCGAGCAAGGTGTTTCGCCGCAGACGACGTGTTGACGAGACGACCGAGGCCATGCCGCCGAACGAGGGGCGGTATGTGCGTGAGGAAGAGGAGATTCCGCCGCCTCCGCCGCGCCGGCCGCTGATCTGGCCCTGGCTTCTGCTGCTCCTGTTGCTCGTCGGCGCCGCGATCGCTGCCGCGTACTTCCTCACTCGCGACGACGACTCGGGCTCGTCGAGCTCGAGCTCGTCGACCGAGGTACCGAGCGTCGTCGGCGACACCCTGACGCAGGCGGTTCGCGAGCTCGGGCAGAGCGGGTTTCCGGCCGACATCCGGCGCCAGGTGAGCGAGACGCAGGTCGGTCGCGTGCTCGAGCAGGATCCGGACGCGGGCAGCAAGCACGCGCGGGGCGAGCCCGTGATCATCGTCGTCGGGCGCAGCTCGTCATCGGTCGACGTCCCCGCCGTCACAGGGATGACTGTCGCGGACGCGTTCGAGCGCTTGCAGGCGGCCCAGTTACGAGGCCGCGAGGTGAAGATCGACAACCCGAAGCCGAAGGGCATCGTCGTCTCCCAGAGCCCCGCGGCTCGGAGTGAGGCGAGTAGGGGCTCCGTCGTCGTCCTCCGTGTCTCGAAGGGGCCGAGGCTCGTGGTCGTTCCGCTCGTCGAAGGCCTGAAGCAAAGCGCCGCCACCACCCGGCTGACGAGCGCCGGCTTCGTGGCCAAGCCCCTCAACGTGCCCTCTCAGGAGCCGGCCGGAACGGTCGTGGCGCAGAGCCCGAAAGCCGGTCGGCGCGCGCCCGCCGGTTCGGCCGTGCAGATCAACGTGGCCGGCGCAGCCTCGCCCGGCTCGACCGATACGACGCCGACCACGGGCACCGCGACCATCCCGAAGGTCGTCGGCAAGCAGGATACGGATGCCGTCGAGCAGATCAAGAAGGCCGGCTTCCGCGTCCAGTCGACTGCCGTCTCTTCGAACCAGCCGGTCGGGACCGTGCTCACACAGTCGCCTGCCGGCGGGACCGTGGCTCGTCGCGGGACGACGGTCCGGATCACGGTCTCCGGCGGTGCCCGCGTGCGCGTCGTGCCGAACGTCGTCGGCCAGACCGAGACGATCGCGCGCCGCACGCTTCGGAACGCCGGCTTCGCGGCCAAGGTGATGATCCGCCAGGTGACCGATCCGGCGCAGAACGGCGTCGTCGTCGAGCAGGATCCGGCCGCGGGCACGCGGGTTCAGGGCTCGACCGAGGTGATCATCTTCGTCGGCCGCCTGACGTAGGACGAAGCTGTAACCCTTACGGGCGTGCCCCGCGCCGCCTGGATCGCGCTCTCGGTCGCGCTTGCCGCGATCGTCGTGTTGCTGACCGGGGCTGCGTTCCTGATCGGGACCGGGTCGGACGCGAAGGTCGACGGCGGCACGCTGCCGCAGGCGCCGCAGGGCACGCCCGGGCGGCTCCAGCTCCCCCTGGCCCGCGACTCACAGGCGCTGATGCTGGCGCAGAGCCGCGAGCCCGTGCTGATCGGGCTCGCCG
This sequence comes from Actinomycetota bacterium, assembly GCA_046729155.1. Taxonomy (GTDB): domain Bacteria; phylum Actinomycetota; class Thermoleophilia; order Gaiellales; family Gaiellaceae; genus VAXT01. The sequence goes on along the minus strand of JBKPFD010000165.1, from coordinate 6,295 downwards.
CCCGGCCGGGCGGGCCTGTCGAGGTAGGCGTCCTCGACGGCGAGCGCGAGCAGCCGCGTTCGACGCTGTCGTTCCGGGTCGGTGGCGACAGGGTCCAGGCAACGCCGTGCGGGTTCGGCTGCTCCCGTCTCCAGGCGCCCGTGCTCGCGGGCAGGCCCGAGGTCGTGACGGTCGCCGTGCGCGGCAAGCCGGAAGCGCGCTTCCAGCTGCCCGCGCGCCTGCCGCCGTCCGGCGCGGCGCTCTTCCGCCGAGTCGAGCGCAGGATGCGCTCGCTGCGCGCTTACGAGATGCGCGAGCGGCTGTCGTCCGGCGTGGGAGGTGCGTTGACGACGACGTTCGAGGCTCGTGCACCGAACCGGCTCCGCCTCCGAACGTCGAGCGGGTCGCGCACGGTGCTGATCGGCACGACGCGCTGGGACCGCGTCGACGGCCGCTGGGAGCGATCGTCGTTCCCCGGGCTCAGCACGCGGACGTTCATGTGGGACGGCGCGTTCAACGCGCGTCTCGTCGGGTCGGAAGGAAGCGCTCGCATCCTCTCGGCCTTCGACTTCCAGCCCGTGCCGGCGTGGTTTCGCCTCGCCGTCGGCCCCGACGGCCGGGTGCGCGAGGCGAGAATGGTCGCGGCGAGCCACTTCATGGTCCAGCAGTTCGGCCGCTTCGACGCCCCGATCCGGATCGAGCCGCCGCGGTGAGCCACGACCACGCACACGGTCACGGCCTGAGCGGACGCGGCAACTCGGCGCTCGCGCTCACGCTTCTGCTCGTCGGCTCCTACACGATCGTCGAATTCGTCGGCGGGCTGCTCACGGACAGCCTCGCCCTGCTCGCCGATGCGGGGCACATGCTCGGCGACGTCATCGCGATCGGGCTGGCGCTGTTCGCAGGCTGGCTCGCCCGCAAGCCGGCGACGCTGCAGCGCAGCTTCGGCTACCGGCGGGCCGAGATCCTGGCGGCGCTCGCGAACGGCGTCGCGCTCGTTGCGATCGCGATCTGGATCTTCGTCGAGGCCGGCCGCCGCCTGAGCGACCCACCCGACGTGCTCGGCGGTTGGATGCTCGCGATCGCCGCGGTCGGTCTTGCCGTGAACCTCGCAGCGGCTGCGATCCTGCGCGAGCACGGCGGCAACCTGAACGTACAGGCGGCCTTCCGGCACGTGCTCGCCGACACGCTCGGCTCGATCGGCACCGTCGCAGCCGCGATCGTGATCATCACGACGGGCTGGCGCTACGCCGACCCGCTCGTCGGCGCGGCGATCGGGCTCCTCGTCCTCGCCAGCTCCTGGACGATCCTGCGCGACTCGCTGCGCATCCTGCTCGAGCAGGCACCGGCTGGAATCGACGCGGCCGAGGTCGGCCGGCGCATGGCCGCTGCGGAGGGCGTCGTCGAGGTGCACGACCTGCACATCTGGACGATCACGTCGGGCTTCCCCGCGCTCTCGGCGCATGTCCTGGTTCGCGGAGGGGACGACTGCCATGCGCGGCGGCGGGAGCTCGAGGCGATGCTCGCCGACGAGTTCGGCCTGGAGCACACGACCCTGCAGGTCGATCACGTCGGCGAGCACACCGGCCTCCAGATCACGTCGCTGCGGCGCGAGCGCGGCTGAGCCTTTGCCCTATCCCGACGTGCCGGTCTCCTCGTGCGGCGCGCCGACCGGCTTCGACTCCGGCGAGCCGCGCTGCCGCAGGTAGATCGTGAACGTCGCCATGACGCCGACCGCGAGGAACTCGGACTGCCAGTTCTGGAGCGTCCGCTCCCAGAAGTCCGCGCCGAGGACGTAGTCGAACCAGTCGAGGGTGGGCTGCTGATGGTCGACCTGCTCGGCGTTGAACTCGGTCCAGGCGGTCACCGATGAGCCGAACCACGAGCCGAGGAAGCCTAGGCCCATCACGATCAGCAGCGAGTTCGAGTAGAGCCAGAGACGCAGGCCCCTGGCCTTTGCCCACCTCGGTGAGCTCTCGTCGGCGTAGCCCTTGACCTTCTGGGCCTGGTCCGACTCGAGCCCAGCCTCGTCGACCGGCTTCGACTCGTTCGAGCCGCGCTGCACGAGCCAGATCGTCGCGGCGATGAAGGTCAGGAATTGGAGGAACTCCGACTGCCAGTTCTCCATCACGGCCTGGCCGTACTCGGAAGACACGACGTACCGCCCCCAGGAGATCAGCGGGTCGCCGTGCGCCGAGAGCTCGTCGTTGTACTTGAGGTAACCCGCGTACGACTGGCCGACGAGCGAGGCGAGGAAGAGAACGAGGAAGAAGAGCGAGAGCGACTGGTCTCGAAGCCAGCGGCGCACGTCAGTGGTGCGTGAGGCCGATCACCGAGTAGAAGACGATCCCGGCGACGGTCAGGACGAGGTAGGTCCAGAACATCGTCCGCACCGGGTCAGCGTAGAGCGGGCCCCGGCTAGCGGGGCTCGCGCTCGCGGCGGCGCTGGTCGCTCGCGGCGGCCATCGCGTCGAGGCCCGCGAGGAAGCCGGCCGGGACCTTGTGCGGCTCCCGCAGCGGCTTCTCCTTTGGCTCCTCGACGGCGTCCTGCTTGCTTGCGAGGGCGCGCTCGCGTTCCTGCAGCTCCGCGGAGTAGCGCTGGAGCCGCTCGAACGTCTCTTCCCGCCGGCGTTCAGCGGCCTCGAGCTCGCGCTCGCGGCGCGCCTGCTCCGCCGACCGCGCGCCGAGCTCTGCCTCGGTCTCGCCGATCTCGCGCTCACGCAGCTCGAGGGACACGGCCCTCGCCTCGACCGCGCGGGCGCTCTCGGCGGCGGCCTGCTGCTCGAGCTCGAAGTCGGCGCGGAGCCGCGTCAGCGTGCGCTCGATCTCGTCGAGCGACTTCGTGCGCTCGTCCAGCTGCACGCGCTGCTCGGCCAGGCCTGCCTCGATGCCGTCGACGGCCGCAGCCCGCTTGTCGATGTCCCGCTCGCGCGCAGAGAGGGCCGTTTCGAGGTACGGCTCGTCGGCGGGCCCCGCATCGGGTGCTGGCTGCGGACTCCGCCGTCCGAGCCGCATCGGCTTGCGGCGCAGCTTGCGCTCCTTGCTCTCGAGCTCTTCGGCGCGGGACTCGACGGCGCGCTCGCGTTCGGCCAGCGTGCTCTCTCGCCCTGCGAGCGTTCGCTCGCGATCGTCGAGATCGGCCGTTCGCTTGTCGAGGTCGCCGGCCGTTTCGCCGGCTGCGAGCTCCCGCCGGTCGAGCTCGTCGCCGCGCGCGGTGACCGCCCGTTCGCGCTCCTCGAGCTCCGCTCTCCGGTCGGTGAGACCCGCCTCGCCCTGCTCGAGCGTCGTCGCTCGCGCCGCCAGTTCCGCCTCACGCTCTGCGAGGTCGTGGCTGCGCCGCTCGAGCTCGGATTCGTGCTTCTGGCGCGCCGCCTCGGCAGAAGCGAGCGTCGCTGCGCGTGCGTCGAGCTCGGCGACCTCCTGCTCGTGCTTCGTGAGCTCCGTCGCCCTCTCGTCGAGCTCCTGCTCGCGCTTGGAGAGCTCCTCGGCCCGGCCGTCGAGCTCTGCAGTCGTCTTCGTCTCGGCCTCCTCCTTGGTGCTCAGCTCCCGCTCGTGCTGCTCGACCCGTTCCGCGAGCGCGTCGAGCTCGCGGCCGCGCTCGTCGAGCTCGCGCTCGCGGTCGGCGAGGCCGGATGAGCGCTCGTCCATCTCCGCGCGCAGGGTCTCGAGCCGGCCGACCTGCGCGGAAACCTCTGCTGCTTCCCGTTCGACGTCCGCCTCGCGCTGCGCGAGACGGGCGGCTCGGCGTTCGTGCTCGGCGCGCTCGTCGTCGCGCGGGGCCGCGCGCTCCTTCAGTGGCAGGAACCAGTGCCGCTGGGCGCGGAGCGCGCGCATCCTCCGGCCGAGGCGGCGCTCCCTCAGGTCCAGCTTGCGCCTGTCCGCCTCGAGGGCGCGCTCGCGCGCAGAGATCGCGGCTGCCCGCTCGCGGAGCGACGCCTTTAGAGCCTCCAGCTCGGCGAGCAGCGCGGCCCCGGTCTCCGTCTCCGGAGCGACCTCACCGTTCCGCCGCCGGGCGCGCTCGAGGAGCTGCCTTCGCACCGCGCTCGACACTATCGGAGCGCACCGGTCGCGACAAAGGGAGGTTGGCGAATCGATATTCCACGTGATATGAAGGGACCGATGAGTCGGGGGTGGGGGAGCCGCGCCGTACTCGCAGCCGCTGTGACCGCGCTTGTGCTCGTAGCGACGGCCTCCGCGGTTCCGCACCCGCCGATTCAGATCAGCGCCGACACGTACACGAACGCGACGAGCCAGCACGCGACGCAGCCGGAGCCCGACTCCTACGCGTGGGGCAACACGATCGTGGCGGTGAGCCAGACCGGCCGCTTCTTCGACGGCGGGGCCAGCAATGTCGCGTGGTCGACATCCACGAACGGCGGGGCGACGTGGACGACGGGGAACCTGCCCGCGACGACGATTTACGAGGGCGGCCCGTGGGCACGCGTGAGCGACCCCTCGATCGCGTACGACGCGATGCACAACGTCTGGCTGGCCCAGACACTCGCGATCGACGCCTCAGCGACGGGGCGCGCTGTGATCGTCAACCGCTCGACGAACGGCGGCTTGACCTGGTCGAACCCGATCACGATCGCGCAGACGGCGACGAACTTCTTCGACAAGAACTGGATCGCCTGCGACAACCACGTCGGGAGCCCCTTCTACGGCCGCTGCTACGCGGAGTGGGACGACAACACGCTCGGGAACCGGCTGCTGATGAGCACGTCGGCGGACGGCGGCCTCACTTGGGGCCCCGCGATCGCCCCGAGCGGCCAGCCGTCGGGCCTCGGGGGCCAGCCCGTCGCGTTGCCGAACGGGACGCTCGTCGTCCCGTACACCGCGAACTACGGATCGATCCGGGCCTTCCGTTCCACGGACGGCGGTGCGTCGTGGCAGGGAGCTGTCACCGTCGCCACGCAGTCCACGCACAGTGTCGCCGGCGGCATGCGCGATCCACCGTTGCCCTCGGCCGAGGTCGACGGCACCGGCAAGATCTACGTCGCCTGGCACGACTGCCGGTTCCGCTCCGGCTGCGCCTCGAATGACATCGTCTACGCGACGTCGATCGACGGCGTCACTTGGTCGGCGGTGCTGCGCGTCCCGGCCGACCCGGTTACGAGCACCTTCGACCACTTCATTCCGGGCTTCGGCGCCGACCCGGCCACCAACAGCCGCCGGGTGGCCGTGACGTACTACTACTACCCGGAGACGAACTGCACGGCCGCGACCTGCCAGCTGAACGTGGCCCTGATGTACTCGTGGAACGGAGGGTTCACGTGGAGCACTCCGCGGCAGCTGGCCGGGCCGATGAACGTCAGCTGGATCGCCAACTCGTCGCAGGGGCGGATGGTCGGCGACTACGTCTCGACGTCCTTCCTGAACGGTGAGGCGCACGCGGTCTACACGGCGGCGCGTCCGCCGAGCGGCTCGACGTACGACCACGCGATGTACTCGGCGGCGTTTGCGGTCATCGGGTTCGGCACCGCGCCGACGCCCGGCACCGAGCCGATGGCGCCCGCGAAGGTGAAGGCGCCGCGGCGGCCGCCGGCTCGCATGCTCGAGCTGCCGACAGCGAACTGAACTAGGTCACACGTCCCAGCATTCGACCCACCACTTGGCGTGGGGGACGCCGCTGGCGAGGGTGGCCTCGAGCAACGGACGGACGTCGTAGTCGACTCTTCGGAGGTCGACGCTGACCTCGCCGTCGCGCGACTCGAGCACCGCGTACTCGGCCCAGGGAAGGACGCGCGTCCCGCCCGTCGGCGGCCAGCGCTCGAACGGAAGCCCGACGCTGCCCGGGTTGAGGAGGATCGCGCTGCCGTAAGGCCGGGCGAACTGGATGTGCGTGTGCCCGCCGGCGAGCAGCGGCTCCGGCCGCTCGCCGAGCATCTCCCGCAGCGCGGCGTCGGTCGTCTCGGGGTGGATCACGTCGCTGTGCGAGCGCGGCGAGCCGTGGAAGCAGTAGAGGCTGCCGCCGTCGAACAGCACCTCCAGCGTCTTTGGCAGCGCGTCGAGGTAGGCCCGGTCAGCGGCCGACAACCGCTCGCCCCACCAGCGTCCCTGCTCGGTGAGGCGGGCGCCGTGATCGCCGTCGAGGTGGGGGATGCCGTGGGCGAGCCAGTCGTCCCAGTTGCCCCGCACGGTCTGGCACTCGAGGCCGCGGAGGCGGGCGATCGTTTCGGCCGGGTACGGCCCGACGGCGACGTCGCCGAGGCAGACGAGCTGGTCGAGGGTCTCGCCCTCGAGCTCGGCGAGGACGGCGTCGAGCGCCGGGAGGTTGCCGTGGAGGTCCGAGATCAGCCCGACGCGCAAGGGGCGA
>JBKPFD010000164.1:0-1722 GCA_046729155.1 Actinomycetota bacterium | reverse complement strand
TGATCATCGAGCGCTCGGCCGACGAGGGAACGCGCGACTGCTACGGCGCCCTCGGCCTGATCCACTCGCTCTGGAAGCCGATGCCGGGCCGCTTCAAGGACTTCATCGCGATGCCGAAGTTCAACGGCTATCGCGCCCTCCACACGACCGTGATCGGGCCCGAGGGCCGGCCGCTCGAGATCCAGGTCCGGACGCGCGAGATGCACCAGGAGGCCGAGTACGGAATCGCCGCGCACTGGCTGTACAAGCGTGGCGGCGCCAAGCGGCCGACCGACAAGGCGTGGCTCGAGTGGGTCAAGCACCTGATGGAGTGGCAGGAGGACGAGACCGACCCGCGCGAGTTCATCAAGAGCTTTCGCACCGACCTCTTCGACGACGAGGTCTACGTCTTCACGCCGCAGGGCGAGGTGAAGACGCTGCCGGCCGGCTCGACGCCGATCGACTTCGCCTATGCGGTGCACACGGACGTCGGCCACCGCACGGTCGGCGCGAAGGTGAACGGCCGCATCGTCCCGCTCCACTACTCCCTGCGCAACGGCGAGTTCGTCGAGATTCTGACGTCGAAGGGTGGCCGCGGCCCGTCTCGGGACTGGCTCAACCTCGTCCGCTCGTCGCGCGCGCGAAACAAGATCCGCGCCTGGTTCTCGCGCGAGACGCGCGAGGACACCGAGCAGAAGGGCCGCGAGGCGCTCGAGCAGGCGCTGAAGGCGCAGAAGCTCCCGTACCGCAAGCTCGCCGGCTCGGCGGTGCTCGCGCAGGTGATCCGCGAGACGGGCTTCAAGAAGGCCGAGGACTTCTACCTCGCGCTCGGCTCCGGAAAGCTGCCGGCGGCGCAGATCGTCAAGAAGGTGCTCACGCGCCTCAAGACCGCCGAGGTCGCGCCCGAGGAGATGGTGCCGCTCAAGCCGAAGGCGAAGCCGGCGGGAAGCGAAGAGCTCGGCATCAACGTCCACGGGGTCGATGATGTGCTCGTGCGCCTCGCGAAGTGCTGCACGCCCGTTCCGAGCGACGAGATCGTCGGCTACATCTCGCTCGGGAAAGGGATCACGATCCATCGCGCGGATTGCCCGAACGTGAAGACGCTGATGCGGAATCCCGAGCGCTTCACGCAGGTCGACTGGGACGGCGCGACGACGAAGAGCTTCCGCGTCCAGATCGCTGTCGACGCCTGGGACCGCCCGCGGCTGCTCGAGGACGTGGCCCGGACCTTCGCCGAGCACGGCGCGAACATCGTCTCCTACGGCGGCACGGTCGAGGATCAGCTCGCCAAGAACTGGTACACGGCGGAGCTCGGCGACGTGAAGTCGCTCCGCGCGCTGCTGACCTCGCTGCGGAACGTCGACGCCGTCTTCGACGCGTACAGGGTCACGCCGTCGTAGCGACGCCGACAGACGTCCCGGATCTCGTGCATCGCGCCGAGGCGCTCGCCACGGCGATGCGGTTCGGGCGCTCGTCGATCCCGGAGGTCGGTCGGCTGCTCGCCGTGCTCGTCGCGCAACGGCCGCGCGGCCGCTTCGCCGAGATCGGGACCGGCTGCGGCGTGGGGGCGGCCTGGGTTGCGAGTGCGCTCGGTCCCGAGGCGTCCTTCGTCACCGTCGAAAACGACGCTGAGCAGGCAGGCGCAGTCGAGCGCCTCTTCGTCGACCAGCCGAACGTCCGGGTGCTTCACGGCGACTGGCACGACCTGCTGCCGGCCGAGGCGCCGTTCGACCTGCTCTTCTT
>JBKPFD010000163.1:0-4855 GCA_046729155.1 Actinomycetota bacterium | reverse complement strand
GTCCTGCAGTCCGCGGAGCTCGGCGATGATGTCCGGCGGCAGGACGTCCGGGCGCATCGAGAGCAGCTGGCCGAACTTGACGAAGGTCGGGCCCAGCTCGTCGAGCATCTCGCGGAGGTGCTGCCCGCGCTGCGACGGCGTGCCCTCGACCAGCTCCGGCCCGCCCCGGCCCGGGAGCAGGTCGCCCAGGCGGTGCCGCTGGAAGAAGTAGCCGAAGCCGTGCCGGACGGCGACCTGCGCGATCTCCGTCAGGCGGCCGAGGTTGCGGGTCTTCGGAGCCGGCTCAGCCATGCCTGAAAGTGTTCCACGCGGGACGCGCGACCCCTAGCAGCGGGAGACTCCGGTCAATAGCGCGTCGGAGAGGGTTTGTCGGAGACGGGGTGCAAGGCGACCGGCAGCGCTCCCGTCCGGAGCACGAGCGCGAGCTCCCTTGCCTCGACGAGTGAGCCGATCCCCGTGATCTGCGCGCCGTTGCCGGGCGGGATTCCGTCCGGGTTGTCCCGGAAGTCGATCGTCGGCGCCGACCGGATCTCGCGATCGAGGACGATCGCGAACTGCTGGAGCCAGTTCTCTCGCACGCCGCCGTAGCGCGTCCAGAGCGCCTGGCCGCGCTGCGCTAGCGAGCGCGTCACCTCTTGGAACTTCCGCCCACCCTGCGGGGTGAAGTCGAACAAGACGATCGGCTCGTTGGTCTGCGTTTCGAAGTCTTGCCGGATCGACTCCGCTTTGAAGTCCTCGCCGGTCATTTCCGGAATGGCGTGCTCGGCATCAGTGGGCTGGTACTTGAAGACGTAGAAGTACGTCTTCGCCGGAACCTCCTGCACGCCCGGGCAGTAGCGCTCAGACCGACCGCACGTGACGAGGACGGCACCAGCCGGCACGTCGGGCGTCGACGTGCGCGCGAGTGGAAAGCCTTGCGCATCCTTCGAGGAATCGACGAGGTCTCCCTGCAGGTCGTACAGCTCGAGCCGCCCCGGCCGGATCAGAACGGGCAGCACCGCCTTGCGGCGGTCGTCCGGCAGCTCGACCTCGATCGTCTCACCGCTGCGCTCGACCTTGGCGTCGTCGAGCCCGAGCTTGTCCAGACGCTTCTCCAATATTTCGACCGCCCGGTCGAGATCCCCGTCCTCGACCTCGCGGCCGTCGAAGCCGGACGCCTCGAGGACGACCCGGGAGCCCGAGGCAGCCTGCTCGGCGGATCCGCAGGCCGCGACGACGCCGGTCAGCAGGAGAGCGGCGACGATCAGGCCCGCGACGCGCACGGCTAGTGCGGCGGTTCTGGAACCGGCCGCGGGCCGCCCTCGAGCAGCTTCACGCGGTGCTCGAGCTGTGCGACGCGGAGCTCAAGCTCCTCGAAGTCGGCACGTGTTGCGAGGCCGAGCTGCTGGAAGAGCCCCTCGAGCCCGGCGCCGGCACGCTCGCCGACGCGCACCGCGTCGCCGCGCCAGCGCCTCATGAGGTCCTCGATCGCCTCTCGTGCCTCGTCGCGGCGGATCCCGCCGCGCGATGCCAGCTCCTCGGCGAGCGCGTCCGCCCTCTCAGCGGTCAGCGCGACCGCGCCGATCGCCGCGAGGCCGAGCCGCTCGGCCGTGTCGCGCACCTCACCGCCTGCCATGCGGGCGGGTGCGGCGCCGCTGGCGTCGCCGCTCACGTTTTGCGCGCGACGTCGAGGCCGTAGCCGGCGCGGCGGCGCCGTCGCCCTCGAGCTCGCCGACCGGGGCGGGCGCGAGCTCGGGAACCGGCACGGGCTCTGCGGCAGCCGCTTCCTCGGCCTCCTCGAGCGTGACCGCGGCGCCGTCCTTGTCGATCTCGCGGCTTTCCTTCTTGCGCGCCCACTCCGGCTCGCGCTCCTTCCACATCGCCAGCAGCGGAGCGGCGATGAAGATCGACGAGTAGGCGCCCGAGCCGATGCCGATGAGCAGCGCGAACGCGAAGTCCTTGAGCGTGTCGCCGCCGAAGAAGAGCAGTGCGCCGACCGGCAGGAGCGTGATGAACGTCGTCGCCAGCGAGCGGCGGATCGTCTCCCACAGCGAGACGTTCGCGATCGTCGCGAACGAGGCGCGCCGCATGATCGGCACGTTCTCGCGGATGCGGTCGAAGATGATGATCGTGTCGTAGATCGAGTAGCCGAGCACCGTCAGGACGGCCGCGACCGTGGACGTCGTCACCTCGCGCGCAGTGAGCGAGTAGATCCCGACTGTGATCGCGATGTCGTGCATGAGCGCCGCGATCACCGGCCCCGCGTACTTCACGTCGAAGCGAATCGCCAGGTACAGAACGATCAGGAAGAGCGAGAAGAGGATCGCGATGATCGCCTTCTCGGCGATCTGCCGGCCAAAGCTCTCGGAGACGTTCTTCACGCCGAACTTCGTCGCCTGGAAGCGGTCCTCGAGCCCGTTCTGCAGCTTCGTCTGCTCTTCGGGTGCGAGAGACTCCGTTCGGATCTGGAAGTCGCGGTACTTTCCGTCCGTCTGCGCCCCGCGGCCCTGGATGACCGCCTTGCCGAATTGCGAGTCGATCGACCGCGCTTCGGAGCGGACGTCATCGACCGCCTGCGGCTGCGGCGTCGAGAACGTGGCCTGCGTGCCGCCCTCGAAGTCGATGCCGAGGTTGAGGCCACGGATGCCGAGCGAGACCAGGCTGATGAGGACGACGACGCCGGAGATCGCGAACCACAGGTTGCGCCGCCCGATGTAGTCGATCTGCAACCACTTCGCGCGCTGCTGGGCCGCCGCGCCCATGAAGCGCGGGTTGTCGAACCAGCTGAAGCCCGCGAGCAGGCCGAGCATCGCGCGCGTGGCGGCAACCGCCGTGACCAGCGAGATCGCCGTCCCGATCAGGAGCATGAGCGCGAAGCCCTTGACGCCCGCCGTCGCGACGAGGAAGAGGACGAGCGCCGTGATCGCCGTGACCGCGTTCGCGTCGAGAATCGTGTGGAAGCCCTTGGCGTATCCCGTCGAGATCGCGGCCCGCACGGATTTGCCCGCGCGAGCCTCCTCTTTGATGCGTTCGAAGACGACGACGTTCGCGTCGGCGGCGACGCCGATCGTGAGGATCAGGCCCGCGAAGCCGGGCAGGGTCAGCGTCACGTTGAGGAGCAGCAACGCCGCGTAGAGGAAGGCGGCGTAGATGCCGAGGCCGATGACCGCGACGAGGCCGAGGAAGCGGTAGAAGAGCAGCAGGAAGAGCGCGACGACGAGCAGGCCGGCGATCGCGGCGTTCTTCGCCTGCTGGAGCGAGTCCTTGCCGAGCGTCGCCGAGATGTCGGTGCGCTCGATCGTCACGTAGTCGACCGGCAGGGCGCCCGTCTGCAGGACGAGCGCGAGGTCCTTGGCCTCGCTCAGCGAGCCGATGCCCGTGATCTGGGCGCCGTTGCCCGGCGGGATGCCGACCGGGTTCTCCTTGAAGTCGATCGTCGGCGCCGACTTGATCTCACGGTCGAGGACGATCGCGAACTGCTGGAACCATTGCTCGGCCGGGCCGCCGTAGCGTCCCTGCAGCTGGCGGCCGCGCTCGGCGAGCTCCTTCGTGACGTCCTGGAACTTGTCACCGCCCTTGTCGGTGAACTGCATCGTCACGATCGGCTGGCCCGTCGACGTGTCGAAGTCCTGGCGGGTGCCCGAGAGCTTGAGGTCCTCGCCCGTCATCTCCGGGATCGGCTGCTCCTTGTCATCGGGCTCGTAGTTGAAGAGATAGAAGTACGTGCGGCTCGGCTTCTCCTCGTTGACGCCCGGGCAGTAGCGCTCGGTCTTGCCGCACGTGATCACGACCGTGTTCTCGGGCACCGCGAGGACCTTGTGACCCTTCGGCACCTCGCCCCGCTTGCCGTGGTTTCGCACGTACTTCGTAGCGAGCAGCGCCTCCCGGGTCGGCGCCGGCCCCGCGACGTGGTTCTTCTTGGCGTCGAAGAGGTAGAACTGCGACGCCTCGCCCTTCTTCGCCTGGCTCTGCACCTGCGAGAGGAGCGCGAAGAGCGTCAGGTTCGGCCGCGGGTTGCCCTGGAGGTCGCGCGAGGGGCCGGTGAGGTCGGCCTGGAGGTCGTAGAGCTCGAGCTTCGCAGTCTTTCCAATCAGCTCGGCGGCGCGCGCCTGGTCGTGGACGCCCGGCAGCTCGATCACGATCTGGTCGGAGCCCTGCTTGCGGATCTCGGGCTCCGAGACGCCGATCTTGTCGACGCGGCTGCGCATGATCTCGACCGAGCGGTCGAGGTCCGACTCCTGGAGCTTCTGGTTCTTCTCCGGGACCGCCTTCAGCACCACCTCGAGGCCGCCCTGGAGGTCCAGGCCGAGAGTCGGGCTCCTGTGGAGGGGCGAGCCCGGGATCGCGAGCACGGCGACGCCGACGAGCGCCGCCACGATCAGCGAGACGAGAATGAGATGACCGCGGCGTTCGGACAACTTGTTCCGCTCTAGGGTAGCGGGGCTTCCCCGGTTTGATCCGGAGTTTCCGCCTCTTCCGGCTCGACTCTGGCGCCGACCGCGCTCTTCGTCACGCGCACGCTCGTCCCTGGGGCGACCTCGAGCGTCACGTCGTCGTCTCCGACCGCCTGGACGCGCCCGTAGATGCCGCCGACCGTGATCACTTCGTCGCCGGCCGCGAGGTCACTCAGGAGCCGCTCCTGCTGCTGCTTGCGCCGCCGTTGCGGCTGGATGAGCAGCACCCAGAACAGGACGAGGATCACGAGCAGGAAAAGAATCGAAAAGTTCACGCAGCCTCCTCCGGCGCGCCGTTCAGGCGGTCGAGCGTCTCCGCTTTGAAGGATGCCAGTTTGCCCTGCTCGATCGAAGCGCGTGCGCCCGCGGTGAGCTCGAGCAGGAAGCGCAGGTTGTGCAGCGTCAGCAGGCGCAGGCCCAGG
>JBKPFD010000162.1:0-14766 GCA_046729155.1 Actinomycetota bacterium | reverse complement strand
ATGACCGGCTGGCGGCCGGTGCTGCGCTCTCTCGTGCGCTCGGGGAGCCGGGAAGCCCGTGCCCGCTTGGCGTGGCAACTCGGCTGGCTCCTCGGCCGCTACCACGGAAGCGTGCGCTACCGCGTGCTCGCCGTCTAGGCGCGACCGAGATAGCCACGCAACCCGCCGCGCAGGCTCGCCGCGGCCTCGCGGTTGCCGGTCGCCCGGTAGGCGAGCCAGCGGCCCGCGAGCCCGGCGGAGATCAGGCCGATCGTGACCGCAGCCGACGGCCTCGACATGTGGCGCCGGATCATCTCCGCCTCCGCGTGCCCGACCATAGCCGCGCGCTCGGGGTTGCTCCAATGCCTGCCGCTCGCGACGTTGCCGAGGTGGACGAACTCGGCGTCGGGCGTGAACCAGACCTTCCAGCCCGCCGAGCGGGCGCGCCAGCAGACGTCCAGATCCTCCGCGTACATGTACGCCTGCTCCTCGAACCCGCCGAGCTCGTCCCACGTGCGGCCCCGGACGAGGAACACGGCTCCGTTCACCGCCTGGATCTCGCGGGCCTCGCCGTGGTCCCAGTGCGTGCTCCAGCTCGGCTGCAAACGGTTCGGCAGGAAGCGGCTGAGCCCGGACGCGCGCACGAGCTCCACGAGCGGCGAGCTCGTGGGCACGACGGTCGGCTGCAGCGTCAGGTCCGGGTTGAGCACCCGTGGGGCGACGACGCCCACCTCGGCGTCTTGCAGGCACGCGAGCAGCACCGCGACACTGCCCGGCTTCTCGACGAACGCGTCGTTGTTCACGAACAGGTAGGCGTCGCCGGCCAGCTCGCGCGCGCCGCGGTTGCTCGCGCGCGCGAAACCGATGTTCTGCTCGAGGCGCACGAGCCGGCACGAGGCCAGCTCGGCGTGGAAGCGTGCGTAGCTGTCGTCCTCCGACCCGTTGTCGACGACCACGACGCGCTCGGCCGGCACCCCGTCGCCGATCACGGCCGTCGCGCTGCGGATCGTCAGGTCCGGCGTGCCCCAGTTCGCGATGACGACGGTGAGCCGTGAGAGCCCGTTCATGCGCCCAGCACACGCGCGGGGTTGCGCCGCACGAGCTCCCGTGCGGCGTCGGCCCCGAAGCGCTTCTCGACCAGCTCGACCGCCTCCGCGAGGTGCACCCCCCGCCGGCGCACGCCGTGGGCGTCGCTGCCGATCAGGTCGACCCAGCCGGCGCCGAGCAGGCCCCACGCCGCCGAGGCGACGCTCCGGCCCCAGCGGCGGATGAGGCTCGGTGCCACGACCTGCACGAGCGCGCCTCGCTCGCGGGCGGTCTCCATCAGGGTCGGGTGGCGCTGGACCGCTCGGCAGCGCTCGGGGTGCGCGAAGATCGGGACGAGCCCGACCGACTCCAGCCGGTCGGCGACGGCGTCGAAGAAGCCGCCGGGCGAGTCCGGTATCACCTCGACCACGAGGTAGCGCCCGGCGACGGCGCGGGTCTGCAGCTCCTCGAGAGGCGCCGAGACTGCGAACGGCGGCGCGATCTCCGCGGCGAGCTCGACCTTCAGGCCGACCGAGCTCTCGTCCAGCGCCTCGCGAAGGGCCGCCACGCGGCCGGCTGCGTCGGAATGCCTCGTCGGAAACGCCCGTGAGTAATGCGGCGTGCAGAGCACGCGCGAGACGCCGTCCTCGAGGAGGCGCCGCGCGAGCGCGAGGGAGCCGTCGAGGGAGCCGGGCCCGTCGTCGAGGCCGTAGAGCAGGTGGCAGTGCGTATCGATCATGCGCGCCCGAGGGCGGCCTCGTAGACGCGCTCGTGCGCCGAGAGCCACTCGTCGACGTTCGCGGCGGGCGGCCGCACGCGCGGCAGCAGCGCACGCCAGCGATCCGGGGCGGCGAGCTCCTCGACGGCGCGGGCGATCGCGTGCGGCTCCGGCTGCACCGGAATCGCTCCGTCGAGCTCGTCGATCACCTCGGCCGCGCCGCCACGAGGACTGATGAGCACGGGCCTGCCGGCCGCGAGCCACTCGAGAACGGTCATCGACGGCGCACCCGGCTCCTCCCACACGGAGGGGACGATGCCGGCGTCGCAACGCGACAGGAAGCGATCCTTCTCCTCGCCCGAGACGGAGCCGTGGTACGAGACGTTCGGCTCGCGGGCGGCAGCGGCCTCGACGACGTCGCGAACGCGTCCGTCCCCGGCGATGCTGAGCTCGCAGCCGAGGCGTGCAAGGGCCGGAGCCGCCTCGAGCAGGGGATCGATGCCCTTCGTGCGCTCGAGCGACCCGAGGTAGCCGAGTGTCTCCAGCCGGTCGCGCGGAGGGGGCAGGCTGCGCTCGGGCGGTGCGACGAGCAAGCGGATCACGTGCAGCGTGGCCGACGGGAAGAGCCCGGCGTGCCGGGCGAGGACGTGCTCGGAGACGGCCACCAGCTGGGAGACCGCTGGCGCCCAGCGGGCCAGCCGCCTCGTGCGCAGCCCGCAGAGCAGCGGACTGGGGCGGCACGGCGTGCCGTCCGGCTGCATCAGCGTTACGCGCGGGCAGAGCAGGTGGTAATCGTGGGCGGTGTGCACGACGGGCACACCTTGCCGCTCCGCGACGCGCCAGATGGCAGTCGAGAACCCGGGCAGGTTGTTCGTGTGGACGAGGTCGGGCTTCGCGCGCGCGACGGCCTCGTGGAGCCTGCGCGTGGGGACCGACGCCACGTCGCTCAGGTGGTTCCGGAGCCGCCGGCCTCGGCTCGTTCGCCAGTCGCTGTCGTGGAAGACCGTCACGCGCCGGCCCCGGGCGTTCGAGGGAAAGGCGGAGAGGATCTCGACGTCGTACCCGCGCGCTCCGAAGCCGTCGGCGAGCTGGGCGACGTAGCGCTCGGCGCCTCCGGCGAACTCGTCCGCGCCGTGCGCGTTCACGAGGAGGAGACGCGTGGCGCTCAAGGCCGGCCTCCCGCGGCGAGGAACAGCCGGCACAGCGCGCGGGCGGTCTCGTCCCATGAGTAGCGAGCGACGGTCTGCCGTCCTCGTTCTCGGAGCTCGGCGCGGAGCGCGTCGTCCGCGGTCAGCCGCCGCAGCGAGTCGGCCCACTGGCCTTCGTCCAGCGGCACGAGGAGCGCGCCGCTCCCGGACACTTCGCGATGGGCTGGGATGTCGCTGGCCAGCACTGGGCATGCGCGCGCCATCGCCTCGAGCGGCGTGAAGCCGAAGCCCTCGTACCGGGACGGCATCACGAGAGCGAGCGCCGAGCGGTAGAGCGCGTCGACGTCGCGATCGGTGGCGCCGTCGACGAGCCGGATCCGGTCCGGGCGGCGGGCGCGGTCGAGCTCGGCGCGGATCTCGCCATAGTCGTCGTCGGCGCGGCCGACGAGCAGCAGGTCGGCGGCCAGGTCGGCGCGGTCGAACGCCCGGATCAGGAAGGGGACGTTCTTGCGGCCGGCCAGGTCGCCCACGTAGAGGAAGTACGGGCCCTCCGGAGCAGCCACGCCGTCCTGCTCGGCAGGCGACTCCATGAAGCCGGGGCCGGAGTGGATGACCTCGATCTTCTCGGGAGGGATGCCGAGCCGCTGCGCGGTCTCCTGGCCTGCGAACCGCGAGACCGCGACGAGCGCGCGAGCGCGCCGCGCGGCCCAGGGCCAGACGAGCCGCTTGTAGGCGTGCCGCCTCCGGGCGAGCCCCGGCGCGCTCGAGACGTCGTGCACGGTGGCGACGAAAGGCTTCCACGGCGCGAGCAGCGGGCCCGTGAGGTCGTAGAAGTGCAGGAGGTCGGCTCGGCGAGTGGCGGCGACCAGCTGCTCGGCGAGGATCCGGCCGGGCCCTTCGTTCACACGCGCCGTCCGCAGCGGGAGCTCGCGGACGGCAATGTTGCTCGCGCCGACCGCTTCGGCCCCGTCGGGCGTGGTGAACAGCGTCAGCCGCAGGTCGGGGAAGTCCGCGCTTGCGGCGTCGAGCGCGCGCGTCACGGCTCTCGCGTAGCGCGGGATCCCCGAGTGCCCGGCCGCGATCAGCCCGACGAGCCCGATGGAGAGCGGCTCGCTCAGCGCCCGGTGCGGCGGTTGCCGGCCTCGGCCGCGGCTTCGGGGTCGCCCTCGATCGCGGCGCCGATGGCGAGGCCAGCCATCATCAAGGCCAGGAACGCAGTCGGGAAGCCTGTGAACGAGGCGCGCGTGATGGCGTCGGTCATCAGGACGAGCGTCAGACCGACCGCCAGCCAGCCGGCCGGAGAGCCTCGGATCGCGTAGCGCCGGCCCAGGAAGAGCAGGCGCCCGAAGATCGCCATCAGGGCCGCCAGCCCGAGGAGGCCGACGTCCGCGATGACCGCGAAGTAGCCGGAGTCGATCGCGATCTGGCGGCTCGCCTCGTTCGGGTCCTGGGTCAGCTTGTACGTCGCCCGCTCCGCGGCGGTGCCGACCTTCCCGACGCCGTGCCCCAGGAACCAGACCTTCGGATCGTTCAGGAACAGCCGCCAGGCCTCTGTCCGCCCGTTGACGGTCAGGAAGCTCGACGTCCCCGTACGGACGGTTCGCGTCTCGGTCGCCGTCGACGCGGCGAAGAGGATCACGAGCGCGCTCACCGCCGCCAGCGCCATCAAGAACACGGACGTGTTCGTGTAGCCCTTCCGCGCGAGCCAGAGCGCCACCAGTGCGAGGACGACGACGAGCGCCGTGCGGACGAACGAGAAGAGGAGCCCGGTCATGATCACAGTGCCCGCGGCGATCGTGTAGACGCTGAGCCGGAACCACATCAGCAGGGCGGCGAGCGCGAGGAGCAGGAAGGCCGCGTAGGCGAACGGCTCGTCGAGCGTCCCGAAGCTCCGCAGGTGATCGTTGTACGTGCGCAGCTGGACCCGGAACGAGTAGCCGAGGTCGTAGAGGGCCCACTCGCCGAGCAGTTGCTGCGCGATGCCGACGATCGCGACGAAGACCGCGGTCACGACGAGCGAGACCATCGCCCAGCTCAGCGTGCGGCGCGCGTTGGCCAGGGTCAGTCCGACGAGCAGCAGCAGGAGCGGCTCGAGGGCGAGGCGCACGCCGTGCGTCCACGCGAGGTTCCAGTCGAGGCCGCCGACGTTGACGAGATACAGAGCGGCGAAGACGCCGATCGCGGCCGCGACCCAGAAGTCGCCACGCTGCGGCCGGCCCTGGCTCGAGCGCTGGACGACGAGCACCCCGGCCGCGGAGATCGCGGCCAGCGTGATCATGTCCTTGAAGGGGCCGATCCAGGGGAAGGCGAGCACCTTCAGCATCGGGATCAGCGCGAAGATCGGAATCGTCAGCGCGACGGCGATGTGCGGTGCGACGACGAACGCCGTCACGATCGTGAAGAAGATCGTGAGGACGACGATCAGCGCGAGGCTGAGCTCTTCGCCGACCTGCGTCGCGGCGAGCGCGAGGAAGGCGGTGAGCGCGAAGCCCGCGGCGATGAGTGGCAGGTCCGCTCTCGGCAGGGGGAGGCGGGCGACCCAGTTCACGGTCGGCTACTTCGTCGCGTAGTAGTAGTAGTCGTCCGACTCGGGTGGAGAGTCCGTGATCACGGCGCCGACGATCTCCGCGCGCCAGCCTTCGGCCTGCCTGCTCAGGGTCTGCAGGCTGCGGCGCGTGACGCGGCCGTGCCGGACGACGACGAGCACGAAGTCGACGTGCGGGGCGAGCTCGGCCATCTCGACCGTCGCCAGCGCGGGTGGCGTGTCGAGGATGACGAGGTCCGCGTCTTCGCCGAAGTCGGCGAGGAGCGTCGGGATGCGCGGCGAGCGCGCGACGCGGGCCCCGCGCTCGTGGCCGCCCGAGGGGACCACCCGTAGCCAGCCGGGCTCGTCCGTCGCGCGGACGTTTCCGTTCTCCGACCAGGACCCTGGCGGTTGTGCCCGGCCGCTCGGCGCCGCGCCGTTGAGCGGCACTGCCCAGAGCGCGTCCTCGACGTCGGCCTGTCCGTCGACGAGCTGCCGGACGCCCGGCGACGCCTCGGGAATCCGGAAGAAGCCGCCGAGCGACGGCTTGCGGACGTCGAAGTCGGCCAGGACGACGTTCTGCCCGCGCAGGGCGAGCGCGACGGCGAGGTTGGTGGCCGTCGTCGTCTTGCCCTCGCCGGCGATGGCGCTCGTCACGGCGAGCACGCGGCCCGACTTCTCGCCGCGGATCTGCATCAGGTTCGCAGCCAGGAGCCCGTACGTGTCGCCGAAGCGCGTCTCATGCCGGCCGACCGTGACGAGGCCGACGCGGCGCGGCAGCGTCTGGATCGTCGCGAGCACGGGCTTGCCGAGCATGTCCTCGACGTCGCCCTCGGACCGCACGCGCGTGTTCAGCGCTTCGCGCGCCGCGGCGAGGAGCAGCGCCACCACGAGGCCGATCGCGCCGCCGAGGAGGGCGTCCCGTAGCGGGGCCGGACTGACCTGGGTCGCTTTCGTCGGTCGCTCGATCACCGCGGCCCCGCCCGAGTTCAGCGTTTCGAGCGTCTGTAGCCGGAGCAGGTCGGCCCGAAGGGCAGCCTTCGGCCCGGTTCCGGTCGCGATCTCTCTCTCGACGCTCCTGATCGCGGCGCGGATCGTTCCGGCCGAGATGTCCGCCCGCCAGCCCACGTAGGAGGTCGCGACCGCATTCGCGACCGTGATCGCCTCGCGCTCGTCTTCGGTACGGGTCGTGAAGTTGATGATGTCGCTCTCCTTGCGGCCGTTCACGGTCGTCATGGCGCGAAGCTCGGACGAGGTCAGATCGCTGCCTGGAAGTCGCGCGGCGGCGCGCCGGTAGACCTCCGGCGAGCGGGCGAGCGCGAGTGCGGTCTCGACCTCGCGCTCGGGATCCTGGAAGCCTTGATCGACGCCGGTCAGCATCGCGCCGAGGTCCTGCGTCTGCAAGGCGACCTTGGCGTTCGCCGAGTAGCGCGGTCCCTGCAACTGCTTGAGCAGGGTCATGGCGGCGATCCCGAAGAGGACGAGCACGATCGTCATCGGGATTGCACGACGAATTGCAGCCTTGAGGGCTTCGGCAGCGCTGGGCCTCACAACGTCAAAGCGTAGCGCTCTGCGCCGTCGGCGCACCCCGTTCGTGGGGTCTCGCGGGCACCCTCACTCGAACGAGTGAACGTCGTGCCGGGAGGGCTGCCGATGCCGCTTCCATGCCGGTTCGAGGAGCCTTCGCCGAGCGTGGAAAGCGCTTTGCTCTTGCCGCGACGATGCTCTTCGTCGCGCTTACCGCCGTCCAGCTCGCCGGGGCCGAGAGTGCGGACGCGCGCCGCGCGAAGAAGCTCGAACGCTCGAGCGCGCGCGCGGCCAAGACCCTCGCCGTCGCGAAGCGGCTCCGGATGGCACATCGAAGCGCGTACAAGCTGCGAACCATGCCCTCGGTCCGCAAGAGGCGACCGCCGCCTCCACCGCCTCCTCCGCCGCCACCTCCACCGCCCCCGCCCGGCCCGCCGCCGCCACCACCTCCGCCTCCTCCGCCGCCGCCACCGCAAAACCCGTACGCGGGCCGCGTCGGCTACACGAGCTCGCTCGTCTGGTACGACTCGGCCGACCAGCTCGACTGGCTCCAGCGGGCACGCACGACCGGCGCGTCGTGGGTGCGCGAGGACTTCCACTGGGGAGCGTTCGAGCCGAGCCCCGGCGTCTGGAACTGGAGCGTCGGCGACCGCCTGATGCGGAACGCGTCACTGTCCGGCATGGAGGTGCTCGGGATGATCGGCTACTCCGCCGACTGGGCGGCTTCGGGCTCCACGATCTACCACCCGCCGTCCGATCCGGCGGCGTATGCGAACTTCTGCCGCCGGCTCGTCGAGCGCTACGGCCCCGGCGGCACCTTCTGGCAGGCCAACCCGGGGCTGACGCCGCGTCCGCTACAGGCCGTCGAGATCTGGAACGAGCCCTGGCACTCGAACTTCTGGCGGCCGCAGCCGAACCCCGCTGCGTACGCCGCACTCGTCCGCTCGGCCGCTACTGCGATCCACGCGGCGAACCCCGCGGTCAAGGTCCTCGCCTCGGCCGACGTCTTCCAGATGCGCACGGACACGACGCAGTCTCTCGACTGGTTCCGACTGCTCCTGCAGGCCGATCCCACACTGTTCAGGACGCTCGTCGACGCGTACTCGGTGCATCTCTACTCGCAGGAGCGGGGCCCGTACGACACCGTCGCGCAGCAGCGCTGGCGCTACGATCGCTCGCTGATCACGCGCGACCTCGCCGCCGCGGCCGGCGCCTCGCATCCGCTCTGGATCACGGAGTTCGGCTGGACGACGAACGCGTCGAGCCCCGATTCGGTGAGCGAGGCGACGCAGGCACTCTACGTGCGCCAGGCGCTTCAGCGCGCGGTCGGCGAGTGGGGCGGGTTCGTCGAGCGCACGTTCATGTACCACTGGGGGAGGGCGGAGAGCGACCACGCCGGTGGGTTCGGCCCGTTCCGGGCGGACGGGAGCGCCAAGCCGCTGCTCGACGCGCTCACGTCGTTGCTGAACGGCGCCTGAGAGCCGGCAGGAGGCTCCGCGCGACCTCGTTCACGGTCCCCGGCGCCGCCAGCAGGATCGCCGCGTAGAGGACGGTCGCGAGCGTCCCGGCGACGATTGCGGGAGCCGGCACGCCCCAGGCGACGAGCGCCATCGCCAGCCCCGCGACGACGACGAGGCGCGTGTAGCGCAGGTTGGGGAGGAGCCCGTCCTGTCGCACCGCCCAGGCGATCGGCACGAGGATCGCCGCCTCGGAGACGACGGAGATGACGGCGGCCGCTTTGTACCCGTACTCCGGGATCAGCGCGAGGTTGAGCGCCACGTTGAGGACGAGCACCGCGACTGCCGTGGCGAGCAGCATGCGGTCGCGCTCAGTGGCCAGCAGGGCACGCCACAGCCCCGCGTTGGCGAAGCCGAAGAGCACGTAGGGGGCGAGCAGCTGCAAGGCGCTCGCCGCCTCGCGGTAATCCGGTCCCGCGCTGACCGTGATGATCTCCTCCGGAAAAGCGAGCATCAGCACGAAGAGGAACACGGCGCCGGCGAGCAGGACGTCGAACGACTTCTGCACGAGCTCGCGGGCACGCGGATCCCCGCTCGCGACGAAGCCGGCTAGCGGCGGGAACATCGAGACGGCGACCGCCGCAGCCATGAACTGGGCGAGCTCGATGAACTTGTACGCGGCGCCGTAGAGACCGACCTCCTCGGACGGGCGGAAGACCGCGAGCAGCACGGTGTCGACGCGGAAGTAGATCTGCGAGAGGCCGATCGCGAGCCCGATCACGATCGAGCCTGCGACGAGGGCGCGCCAGTAATCGGGGTCGACGACTGGCCGCAGCCGCACCGATCGTCCGACCGCGTAGAGATGCACCACGAACGTGACCGCGATGCCGATGACCTGGGCCGCGACGATGCTCTTGAACCCGAGGCCGAGCGCGAGCGCGGCGAGGGTCAGCCCCAGCGTGACGAGCCGTCCGACGACGTTGCCGGCGACGGCCCAGTGCATCCTGAGTTCCGCCTGGAGGACGGGCAGCAGCGCGAGCGTCATTAGCGTCAGGAATGAGCCGATCGCCCCGATCAGGATCGCGACCGTGGTCCGGTCGTTGAGGGGCAGCAGGACACCGATCGCGGCGGCGAGCGCAACGACCCCTGCGGAAACGAACGCGCGGAAGGGGAGCGACGCCCGCATCGCGCGCTCCGTGCGTTCGGGGGATGCCGAGATCTCGCGCAGAACCGCCGTCGAGAAGCCGATGTCGGCGATCACGACCGGGATGAACAGGAACACCATCGCAGCGGTGAAGTCGCCGAACGCCTCCGGGCCGAGCCCTCGCGTGACGGCCACGAACGTGAAGAACCCGATCGCGGCGCTGGCGAGGATCCCGGCCGCCTGGACGATCGTGTTGGTCGCCAGCCGAACGGTGAGGCTGCGCCCGGGCTGATTGCCGCCGTCGGCGTCGACGGTCACAGGAAGACCACGCGATGCTCGACGCTCGCCTTCAGCATCCCCGTGCGCAGGCCGAGGTGCCAGACGAGGAGCGCGAAGCGGGGCCGGTTCCACGCGAACAGGGCGCGCTTGGCCAGGCCGAGCCACGCCCGCACGCCGCGGCGCCACGGATGAGCCGGGGGCGCGAGGCCGAGGCGCCGGTGCTTCTTGTAGACGAGCACGTTCCCCACTCCGTAGTTGTAGGCCTGCCGCCAGAGCCCGCGCAGGTCGTCGCGCATCCGGTAATGCGTGACCGCCTCGGGCACGAAGCGGATCTCCCTGCCGTCGAGCTGCAGCCTCCACGAGTAGTCCATGTCCTCGCCGGCCGGGGACAGGTCCTCGTCGAAGCCGCCGATCGCCTCGTGCACGTCGCGGCGGACGCCGATCGTCATTCCGAAGGCGAACGGGAGATAAGGGAGGAAGCCCCACTCGGGCAGACCGTTCGTCTGCGGCCGGCCGCGCACCTCGGTCGCCCAGCTCTCGTGGCGGCTGTGATCGAGCCGCCCGGCCACCGCCTCATGGTGGCGGAGAGCCTCGGCCATGGCGGCCAGCCAGCCCGGCGCGACCTCGTCGTCGTCGTTGCAGACGACGATCGAGCTGCCGCGCGCTTCCGCGATCCCGGAGTTCAGCGCGTACGAGATCCCCGGCTGGTCCTCAGCGGCGACGACCCGGAGGCTCGGCAGCCTGTCGCGATAGCTCTCCACGATCGCGCGCGTGTCGTCGGTCGAGCAGTTGTCGACGAAGACGAGCTCCCACTCGCCCGGCCACTCCTGCCGCGCGAGCGCCTCGAGCTGGGCCCCGATCGTGCGGGCGCCGTTGTGGCTGGGAAGGATGACGCTGACTTCCACGCCCGCAGTATCGGCCCAAAATCGCGGACTGCCTGAGCGGCCGGGGCTCAGGCCGCCGTGGACGCGGCCCTCACGTGCGCGACCACGTCTGCCACGATGCCTTCGAGATCGACCGTGGGCCGCCAGCCGACCGCGGCGGCGATCTTCTCGATCGAGGGCGCGCGGTGGAACATCTCCTCCTCGATCCCGCGGTCGAAGACCTCCTCGTACGGAACGAACACGATCTCGGAGCTCGATCCGGTCGCACGGAGCACGCGCTCGGCGAGGTCGACGATCCGCACGCGCTCGGTCGACCCGACGTTGAAGATCCGGCCCGATGTCGACTCCTCCTCGACGAGGGCGTACAGGCCGCGCACCGAGTCGGACACGTGGCAGAAGCAGCGTGTCTGCGTGCCGTCTCCGTGCACCTCGAGCGGTCGGCCGGCGAGCGCGGCCTCCACGAAGCGGGGGACGACGTTGCCGTACTGGCCGCTCTGGCGCGGACCGACCGTGTTGAAGAGCCGGGCGATCACGCACGGCAGGCCCTGCTCGTCGTGGCGCGCCAGCGCCAGGAACTCGTCGATCGCCTTCGTGTCCGCGTAGGCCCAGCGGCGCGCCGTCGTCGGACCGTAGATGCGCCGCGCGTCCTCCTCGAGCGACGACTCCTCGGGGTGGTCGCCGTAGACCTCGGAGCTGGAGGCGACGAGCACGCGCTTCCCGAAACGACTGCAGTACTCGAGGACGTTCTCGGTGCCCTGCACGTTCGTCAGCAGCGTGTGACCCGGCTGCTCGACGATCAGGCGCACGCCGACGACCGCCGCGAGGTGGTAGACGACGTCGCACCGGTGCACGAGCTCGCTGACGACGGACGGCGAGAGCACCGAGTCCACGACCAGGTGAAAGCCCTCTCGGTCGGCGAGATGGAAGACATTGCGCTCGCTCCCCGTCGAGAGATCGTCGAGTGCGAAGACCTCGAACCCCGAATCGAGCAGAAGCTCGCTGAGATGCGAGCCGATGAACCCTGCGCCGCCCGTGACGAGGGCGGTTTTCCTCTCGGCCGTCACGCGCGCAACTTACCGGCTCGTTCGGCGTCATACCCGTATCGCCGGGGGTTGCGTAGACGTTGTACTACCGGCAAGATGAGGAGGTGGTGCGGGCTCGTCCCGGCCACACGGGGGAAAGGAGATCGATGCGGCACCTGCGGCGCCTGCCGGGGCCACTGGCCCTGACAGTGATCACCTTTTGCACGCTTCTGCTTGCGGCAGGCACGGCTTCCGCTGCCACGCCGCAGCAGATCTACCGTGACCTCGCGGACAACGGACGGCTCGACCGGAAGTACTCGCGCGCCGACGTGAACCGGGCACTGCGCAATCCCGCCATTCCCGGTTACGCGCGCCCTGGGCGGGTCGTGCGCAAGCCGCAGTCACTCGAAGCAGTCGCCGCCCCCCGGGACGAGACCGGCGCTCGTGCTCTGCCCTTCAGCGGGCTCGATCTGGCGTTCTTCGCCGCCGTCGGAGCTCCGCTGCTGCTGCTCGCCGGAAGCATGCGGCATCTCGCGCGCCCGAAGGTGACGGAAAGCTAAGGCCATGGCGGACCTGCGGTGCGGCACAGCCTGAGCGAGGCGCCTCTTTCGCTAGGCGCTCTGGCGAGCGTGCGTTCGCGTGTCCGGGCAGCCTCGGGCGTCCACTTCCGGCCCGGGGCCCTCTGGTCGCTCGCACGCTTCTCGCTCGACGCGTCGATGCTCGTCATCGCCGCCGTCGCCGCGATCGTCGGCTCCGAGTCGGCAGGCGTCCCGTCGCCGCCGGCGGTCTGGCTCGGCCTCTTCGGCGCCACGGTGCTGGCTCTCTGCGCCGTCCGGGGTATGTACGGCTTCCGGCTGCGTTCCGAGCTGCTCGAGGAGCTGCGGATCGTGCTCACGGCAACCTCGCTCGCGGCGATGGCCGTGCTCTCGGTCCGCGCCCTCGTCGGGGCTCCGCCGAACCTGGCCGCCCAGACGATCCGCATGTGGGCGTTCGCGGTCGCTTACGTGGCGGCAGGCCGCATCGCGCTGCACTGGTCGCGGTCGCAGGCATACCGGCACGGGGAGTCGCTCCGCCCGACGCTGATCATCGGCGCCGGCAAGGTCGGGCGGCTCACCGCCGCTCGCCTCCTGGCGCAGCCGCACATCGGCCTCAAGCCCATCGGCTTCCTCGACAAGGATCCGCTCGTCGTCGACGACGACACGCTCCCGGTTCCGGTGCTCGGCGCGAGTTGGGACCTGGACCGCGTCGCCACGCAGCACGACGTCCAGCAGGTGATCATCACGTTCTCGCGCGCGCCGCACGAGGTGCTGCTCCGCCTCGTCGAGCGCTGCGAGGAGCTCGGGCTACGGGTTGCGTTCGTGCCGAGGCTCTACGAGCGCGTGACGAGCAAGTTGACCGTCGAGCACCTCGGCGGGATCCCGTTCATCTCGGCGCGCCCGGCGAACCCGAAGGGGATCCAGTTCGCGATCAAGTACGTGGTCGACCGAGTCGTCGCCGCGTTCTTCCTGGTCGTAACGCTGCCCGTCACGGTCCCGGTCGCGCTCGCGATCCTGCTCACGCTCGGGCGCCCGCTCTTCTACCGGCAACTGCGCGTCGGTCGCGACGGCCGGACGTTCGAGATGCTCAAGTTCCGCTCGATGCGGCCGCCCGAGGAAGAGGCTCCGATCGAGCCGCAGGCGCTCGACCTCCCGCCGGACACCGCTCCGGGCGGTGTCGAGGGGGTCGACCGGCGGACGCGGCTCGGCGTCTTCCTGCGCAAGACATCGATCGACGAGCTCCCGCAGCTCCTCAACGTGCTGCGCGGCGAGATGAGCCTGATCGGCCCGCGGCCGGAGCGGCCCGAGTTCGTCGGGCTCTTCGAGCAGAGCGTCTACCGCTACACCGACCGGCACCGGGTCAAGTCCGGGATCACCGGCTGGGCTCAGGTGAACGGGCTGCGCGGCAAGACGTCCCTCTCGGACCGGGTCGAATGGGACAACTACTACATCGAGAACTGGTCGCTCTGGCTCGACCTGAAGGTGCTGATCCTCACCGTTCTGGCGGTCATCCAGACCCCGCGCTACGTCGAGTAGCTCACTCTTCACAGAATCTTTGCTTGCTCGGCGCTAACCTCGCCGCTGCTTCGCGGTCTGAAGCCTTACGAGCCCCGAGTCAAGAGAGCGCCACCGGCGAGGAAGGTAATGAGGGCAGGAACCAACGCGACCCCGAGCGAAAGCATGGCCAAGGCGCTCTGGCCGAGCACGAAAAGGCTGATCGCGGCGACGCGGGTCCCCATCCCCTCTCTCCCCGAATTAACGCTCTCGCAGCTTAGGCCGATACGGAGAGAAGTGCCAGTCCTCGCGCCCTTTGTAACCCTTCGCCACGAGCTCACAGGCCGGCCGGTGGCCCGAAAGGCGTGAGCTACTATGAGGTTCGTCTTGCTCCCTGCGGATAATCGCGTCATCTAGGAAGAGATTTGTTCGAACGGTTCACAGAGAGAGCTCGCCAGGTCGTCGTCCTCGCGCAGGACGAGGCCCGCGCGCTCAAGCACAACTACATCGGCACCGAGCACATCCTCCTCGGGCTCCTGCGTGAGGAGGAGGGTCTCGCGGCGCGCGTCCTCGAGTCGCTCGACATCACCGTCGAGGAGGTGCGCGCCCAGATCGCGCGCATCGTCGGCCAGGGCGACGAGGTGACGACGGGACAGATCCCGTTCACCCCGCGCGCGAAGAAGGTGCTCGAGCTCGCGCTGCGCGAGGCGCTCTCGCTGGGCCACAACTACATCGGCACCGAGCACATCCTGCTCGGCCTCGTCCGCGAGAACGAGGGCGTCGCCGCCCGGATCCTGCTCGACTTCGACGCCGACGCCGAGAAGATCCGCAACGAGATCATCCGCATGCTCTCCGGCCCCGGCCGTCGTCAGCAGGGTGGCGGGGGAGCGCCCGGCGAGAAGACGAAGACCTCGAAGCTCCTCGACCAGTTCGGGCGCAACCTGACGAAGCTGGCCGCGGAGGGCAAGCTCGACCCGGTCGTCGGTCGCCAGACCGAGATCGAGCGGGTCATGCAGATCCTGTCGCGC
>JBKPFD010000161.1:0-22858 GCA_046729155.1 Actinomycetota bacterium | reverse complement strand
TACTTGGCCCCTCGCTCACGATCGAGTACCGCACGATCGTGGTCCCGGTCGTCCGTTCGAACGAGTCCGAGGAGGCGCTCGTCGCGGCGGCGCGCCTCGCCAGCGAGCGCGGAGCCACGGTGGTCGTCGTCGACGTGATCGAGGTGCCGATGGACCTGCCGCTGGACGCCGACATGCCCGATCAGGAGGGGGAAGCCGAAGCCGTGCTCGACAGCGCTCAGGCCTTGCTGGAGAGCTACGGCGTCCGCGCCGTGACGCGGCTCGTCCGCGCGCGGAGCGCCGGCCCCGCGATCGTCGAGGAAGCAGACCGGCGGAACGCGGAGATGATCATCCTCGGCGCACCGCGGACGAAGGGGCGCCGAGGGAAGCAGATCTTTGGGCGCACCGTCGACTACGTGCTCAAGCACAGCCCGACGCGCGTGCTGATCGCAGCCGGCAAGCGCGCCGCCTGAGGTGGTCGCGCGCGCCCTCGCGGTGCTGCTGATCGTGCTCGGGATCGTCGTCCTCGTGCGCACCGTGGCCGAGGGAGTCGGGGGCGGGCTCGGCCTCCTGCTCGGCGCCCTCCTGATTCTGGCGGGCGCGCTGCGGTTGTACCTTTCGCGGTTCTAGCCTTCGGCGTGAATCCAAAAGTGTCGACCGGTCAGTTCAGACGGACGCGCGGGCAAGGCCCGCCCGTCCTGGTGGCGGCACCGCAAGCGGTGCCTTAGTGGCTCGGAAGCTCCCCGGGCTGCAGCGAGTCCTCGACGTCCCGTCGCTGGCGGCCGTTGCCTACGGGGAGATCTCGTCCTCGATCTTCTTCGCGCTGGGCATCGTCGCGCTGTTCGCGCTCGGCTTCACGCCGTGGGTGCTCCTCGTCGTCGGCGTCCTCTTCCTGCTCGTCGCGCTCTCGTACGCGGAGGGCACTGCCGCCATTCCCGAGACGGGAGGCGCCGCCACGTTCGTCCGGCGCGCGTTCAACGACCCGCTCGGCTTCCTCACCGGCTGGGTGCTCTTCCTCGACTACCTGATCGTCATCGCGCTCGCCGCGCTCTTCGTGCCGCACTACGCGGGCCACGCGATCGGCTGGGATGCTCCGACCGACGGCCCCGCGGACGTCGTCATCGGCATCGGCGTGATCGCGGCGGTCGCGCTGGTGCGACTCGTGCGGAGGCCGGGCATGTACAGCGTCGCGGTCGTCGTCGCGGCCGCGTCGCTCGCCGCGCTGCTCGTCCTCGTCGTGCTGGGCCTGCCGCTGCTCTTCTCGATCGAGAACCTCAGCAAGGGGCTCGACCTGGGCACAGCTCCGACCTGGAACTCGATCAGCTTCGCCCTGCCGCTGGCGATGCTCGCCTACACCGGCCTCGAGACAGTCGCGAACCTCGCCGCCGAGACCCGCGAGCCGGGTCGGACACTCCCCCGCAGCCTCTTCACCGGAATCGGCGCGGCCGTCCTCGTCTCCGTCCTCGTCGCGATCGTCGCCATCTCCGCGTTCCCGGCGCACCCGGACCCCGACGGGCCCGGCGGCTACGCGAGCGACCTCGGCACCGAGTGGCTGCGCGCGCCCCTCGTCGGCGTGGCGACGGCGTTCGAGGGCCAGCTGCCGGGCATCGTCGTCGACGCGCTGCGTATGTTCGTCGGCCTCGGCGGCGCCCTGATCCTCGTCGCGACGGTGACGACCTCGTTCTCGGGCGCGGGGCGGCTCGCCTACTCGCTGGGACGGCACGAGATGCTGCCGCGCGCGTTCGCCCGCCTGAGCCGGAGGACGCTGATCGCGCCGGCGTCGATCGTCAGCGTGGCGCTGATCTCGTCGGGGCTCCTGCTCCTGACGCGCGCCGTCGACGAGCCGATCCGGTTCCTCGCCAGCCTCTACAGCTTCGGGATCCTGATCGCATTCACCGCCGCACAGCTGGCCGTCATCCGGTTGCGCTTTGTCGAGCCGGGCCTCGCGCGCCCGTTCCGCGTGCCGGGCAACGTGCGGATCCGCGGCACGGAGGTGCCACTCGTCGCGCTCGTCGGCGCCCCGCTGACGTTTGCGATCTGGATCATCTCCCTCGTCACGCACGACGCGGCGCGGGTGGCCGGGCCGATCTGGGTTGCGATCGGCGCCGTCGTCTACGTCAGCTCGCGCCTCGCCGGGCAGGAAAAGGTTCTGGGCCGCGTCACGCCGGCGGTCGGCGACCTCGTGCCCGATATCGAAGGCGCGTACCAGCGCATCCTCGTCCCGATGAAGATCGGGCCGATCGGCGAAGAGGTGCTGGCGACGGCGATCAAGCTCGCGGAGGAGCAGAAGGGCACGATCATCGCCCTGCACGTGATCCGTGTGCCGCTAGACCAGCCGCTCGAGGCGGAGCTGCTCGACGCCGAGGAGCAGGCCGAGGCGTCTCTGGCCGAGGCGCGGCTGCTCGCGGCAGAGCACGGCGTCGAGATCCAGACCGAGATCGTGCGCGCACGGGCGATCGGCGAGGCGATCGCCGAGGCAGCGCGGCAACACGACACGGACCTGATCGTCCTCGGCTCCGCGCCACGCTGGCGGCGGCAGTCACGATTCTTCAGCCCCACAGTCGACTACGTGCTCCGGAACGCTCCCTGTGAGGTGATGGTCATCGCCTATCCGCAGGGCGTTCTCGAGGAAGAAGCGGTGCCCGTGTGAGCTACATTGAGAGGGTGAAAGCCATCGTCGTAGGCTGCGGCAGGGTGGGGTCGAAGGTCGCGAAGAAGCTCGTCAAGAGCGGCTGGGACGTGACCGCGATCGACGAGAACGAGGAGGCGCTCACGCGCCTCGGCGACCGCTGGGCCGGCGGCTTCGTCGTCGGTCACGGCATGGACGTCGACGTGCTGCGCCAGGCCGGCATCGAGGACGCGGACGCGGTCGTCGTCGCGACGAACGGCGACAACACGAACATCGTCGTCGGGCAGGTGGCGCAGAAGCGCTTCGGCATCGAGTGCACGGTCGTCCGGATCCTGGACCCGGCGCGGGCCGAGCTCTACTCGACGCTCGGGCTGCGGACGGTGTGCCCGACCTCGAGCGCGATCGAGGTCCTGTCGGAAGCGGTCAAGTCTTGCGCCATCCGCGCCCCCCGGACGGAGGTCGCGGCGAGCTAGATGTTCGTCCTCATTGCGGGCGGGGGGAAGATCGGCTCGAACCTCGCGCGGACATTGCTACGCACCGGCCACGAGGTCTCGATCGTCGAGCAGCGCCGTGACCGCTTCGAGGAGCTCGAGGAGGAGTTCGAGCACCGCGCGATCATCGGCGATGCCACCGAGCTCTTCGTCCTCGAGCGGGCGGGGATCGCGCGGCCGCCGGACCTCGTCGTCGCGGTGACTGGTGACGACGAGGACAACATCGTCATCGGCCAGATGGCCCGCGAGCACTACGGCGCGAAGAAGATCATCGCCCGCGTCAACGACCCGCGGAACCAGGCGCATTTCGACCTGCTCGGGATCTCGCCGACGGTGAGCCCCACCTCGAGCATCATGGCGCTGATCGAGCACGAGGTGCCGGAGCACGACATCGTCCACCTGCTCGAGCTGCGCAAGGAGAACCTCGAGATCATCGAGGTGCAGATCGACAAGGACTCGCCCTCCGCCGGGAAGCGCGTCGCACGGCTGAAGCTGCCGGCCGGCGCGCGGCTGATCTCCGTCATGCGCGACGGGCAGCACGAGATCCCCGATCCGGAAACGGAGCTTCAGCCTGGAGACCAGGTGCTGGCGATCCTCGAGACAGGCAAGGAGGACGAGCTCCGCCGGGTCCTGCTAAAGAAGTAGCCCACATGCGGCGCGTCGCCCTTCTCGCCCTCGTGCTCGGCCTGCTCGCCGCCTTCGCGGTCGTCCTCGGCGTGGGCGGGAGGGAGCAGGAGAAGCAGGCGCAACAGCGTCAGTCCTACCGGTTCGCGCCGGTCGTCCGCAACGTGGACGAGCCGGTGCACGTGACGGCGCCGCGCAGCGAGCCGAACAACCTCTACATCGTCGAGAAGGGCGGCAAGATCCGCGTTCGCGTGCGAGGCGTGCTCCGGGCGCGCCCGTTCCTCGACATCAGCCGGCTCGTTTCCAACGGGAGCGAGCAGGGGCTGCTCTCGATGGCGTTCCACCCGAACTACGGACGCGGCAACAACCGGCGCTTTTTCGTCTACTACACGGACCGCGGCGAGGACGAGCGCATCGTCGAGTACCGGTCGCGCGGCCTCGCGCGTTCGCCGGTGCGGGCGCGCCAGCTGCTCTTCATGCAGGATCCGTACTCGAACCACAACGGCGGGCAGCTCGCGTTCGGGCCCGACGGATACCTGTACGCAGCGAACGGCGACGGCGGCTCGGGCGGCGATCCGGAGAACCGGGCGCAGAACACGCGCGTGCTGTTCGGCAAGATCTTCCGCTTCAACGTGGGCGCGTCGCGCCCTCGGGCGTCGATCGTGGGGTTCGGGCTGCGGAATCCGTGGCGCTTCTCGTTCGACCGGCAGACGGGCGACCTGTACATCGGCGACGTCGGGCAGAACGACTGGGAGGAAATCGACTTCACGCCTCGCCAGAGCCCCGGCCTCGAGAACTACGGCTGGCGCGTATACGAGGGGCGCGCGCGGTTCACGAACGAGACGCCGAACCCGGCCGGGCGGCTCGTCTTCCCGGTCGTCGTGCAGCCGAACCCGCCGAACTGCTCGATCATCGCCGGCTTCGTCTACCGCGGGACGGCGGTTCCCTCGGCGCGCGGGCGCTTCTTCTTCGGGGACAACTGCGCCTCGCAGATCCGCAGCATTCCCGCTCCGGGCGGCACACAGATGCGGAACGAGCCGTTCAACATCAGCAGCCTCTCGTCGTTCGGCGAGGACGCGCGGGGCGAGCTGTACGCGACCTCGCTGAACGGGGTCGTCTACCGGCTGGTTCGATAGCGCACCGCTCTCAGCCGGCGCGGCGCCGGCGCCTGATCTGCGGGCCCTGCTGACCGAGGGCGGCGTACGCGAGCGCCTGGAGCGAGTCGTTGAGGACCGCGAGCTCGCGCGTGATCGGGGCCAGGTGCTCGCCGGCGTCGAGCCGGCGGTTGAGCGCGCGGAGCTCGGCGTTCAGGCGGTCGAGGCGCTCGAGCAGGGCGTCCAGCTGGCGGTCGCCTACTTCTCGTTCTTTCACGGGGTGAATTTTACGCGGAGGCGCGGAGCAGCTCAGCAGGTGAGCGGATGACCTCGGCGTCTCCGCCGAGCCGGTTGCGGAGCCGTTCGAGCGAGCCCGCGCCCGTCTCGAGGGCCTCGACGCGGCGGGCGGCGCCGAGCTGCGCGAGGGCGACGCGGGCGAGGGGCTCTGGGGCGTCCGTGAAGACTCCGATCCGGCGGTTGGACGCTGCGAGTGACCGCAGTGCGGCGCTGACGGTCGCGTCCGGGCGCAGGTAGACGGGCGCCCGCTCTTCGGCGAAACGCTCCAGGGCGGCGCGCCAGTCGCCGACGCCGTCCCGCGCCCAGCGGTCGAGCTGCGCGGCTGCGTCCCCCCGGTCCTCGGGCACGGCCTCCGGGTCGAGCGGGGCGATCGCCTTGAAGCGCCTGGCCGCGTCGTCGAGCCAGTCGCGCCAGAGCGGTCGCGTGTCTCCGAGCACGGAGTCGAGCTCGATCGCGAGCGCCCCGCCTGTGGACGAGCTGCCGCGCTCCTTGTCCGGCGTCCGACCCCGGCTGCGAGACAGCAGGCGGCTTCGGAGGTGCAGGGGAGGGCCGCCGAGGCGTGTCCGCAGGAGCCGCGGGAGGGCGTAGACGCCGACGGCCACTCCAGCCGTGTCGACGAGGACGTCGCGGAGCGCCGCCTGGCGCCCGGGCACGAAGTGCTGGTGGACCTCGTCGCTGACGGCGTACAGCGCGCCTCCGGCGAACGCGATCCAGTCGATCGGCACCGCCCGCAGGAGCAGGAAGCCGAGCACGGCGTACTCGGCCGCGTGCGCGATCTTGCGCAGCACGAGATCCCAGGTCCCGAGGCCGGTCCCGAGGTCAGGAATCGACGAGAACGTGAAGATGAGAGCCGCCCAGACCACGACCGGAAGCCAGGCCGTGAGACGCTGGGACGTGGCCACGACCCCATGATAGGGTCGGCTCCAGAAACGGCATGCGGTCAGGGAACCCGGTGCGAGTCCGGGACGGTCCCGCCGCTGTGAGGGGAGACGCTCCTCGTCGGACGCCACTGGCCACGAGCCGGGAAGGCGGCGAGGGGGGAGCCCCGAGTCAGAAGACCTACCGCCTGCCGAGACCGAACCCCTCGCGGAAGGAGGATTCGTGTTCCGACGACTGATCACCCTGGCGGTTGCGGCCGCCCTCTTCGCCGTGCTCGCCGAATCGGCGCTCGGCGTCAACGTGCGCGTGCGCGTCGAAGGGAAGACGACGACGATCTTCGGTGCGGCCGAGCCGACGCTCGCCACCGGCTCCACCGTTCTGGACAGCCTCGAGACGGCGAGCCTGAAGGGCGAGTTCTACTACCACGTCCGGAACTTCGCCTTCGGCACGTTCGTCGACCAGATCGGGCGCTACGAAGCGGCGGGCTCCGACGGCTGGGCGTTCAAGGTCAACGGCGTCTCGCCACAGATGGGCGCAGACCGCGTCGTCCTCAAGGCAGGCGACCGCGTGCTCTGGTACTGGGTGACCTTCGGCCCAGCCGGCGGCTCGCCGACGCTCGTTCTCCGCCGGCAGGCGAAGCGAAACTGCTACGCGGCCCTCTCGCAGAACGACCGGGGAGCAACCGCGCCGGCGGCAGGGGCGACGCTCCTCGTGGGCGCGCGGCGCGTGCCGACGCGCGCCGGGCGGGCCTGCGTCGGCCGCCACCAGGGGCTCGTCCGCGCCGTGCTGAACGGAGCGGTGCGATCAAACGCGCTGCCCTAGCCGCCCTTGCAGCACTCGTCCTCCTCACGGGCTGCGGCACCGAGCCGGAAGGGTCCGGCAAGGCGTCACTCTGGATCACGCGTGACCGCGGCGCCCGCGTGCTGCTCGTCAAGGCGGTTCCCGCGGGCGTGACGGCGATGCAGGCCCTCGACCGCGAGGCGGACGTCGAGACGCGCTACGGCGGCCGCTTCGTCCAGTCGATCGAAGGCCTCGAGGGAGATATCGGCAAGCGCCGCGACTGGTTCTTCTTCGTGAACGGGATCGAGGCAGACCGCAGCGCGACCTCGTACGAGCTTCGCGACGGCGAGATCCTCTGGTGGGACTACCGGAGCTGGCGCGGGCGCATGCGCGAGCCGGTCGTCGTCGGCGCCTTCCCGGAACCGTTCCGGCACGGGTACGCCGGTCGCACGCGCCCCGTCGCCGTCCGGTATGCGCCCGGCCTGGAGCGCGGCGGCCGGGCGATCGGGCGCCTCCTGCGGGCCGGCTCCGTCGCGCCGGTCTCGGTCCCGGCACCGTCCGGCGCGAACGTCTTCGTCCTCGAGAAGCGCGTCCCCGGCCGCGTGCGTTTCACGGCCTCGCTGCGCGACGAGTCCGACGACGCAGGGTCGCCGGTCCGGTTCGTCTACTCCGGCGAAGCGCTCGCGCTCGTGCGCGACCCGACACGGTTCCGCTTCCGCTACGAGGTCGGCCGATGAGCCCGGGGCCTGCCTTCGCGCTCCTCGCCGGCCTCGCCGCCGCAGCCCTTCTCGCCGAACAGGCGGCCTCGGTCGCAGCGATCGCGGCGGTGCTCCTCGCCGTCTGCCTGCGGGCGCCGCGGAAGCGGCACTGGCCGTACCTCGTCGGCGCGCTCGGGTCCGCGCTGAGCGTCTTCCTCGTCAGCCCCCTCGTTTCGCACCTGGGCACGCACCTGGTGTGGGAGGGGCCGGACCTGCCCGTCGTCGGGGTGCTCGACGTGACCGGTGAGGAGCTCGCTGCGGCCGGCTTCCAGGCCCTGCGCCTGGCTGCGCTCGCCCTCGCCTTCTCGGCCTATGCGCTGCTCCTCGACCACGACCGGCTGCTGCAGTCCGCAGGGTTCGCCCGCCGCTCGGTTCTGGCCGCCGGCCTCGCGACGAGGTTCATCCCCACGCTCGAGCGCGACGCGGCCGGCTTCGTCGAGGCGCTGCGCGGCCGCGGCGTCGCCGTGCGAGGCATCCGCGGGCACGCGCGACTGCTGTCGCCGCTCCTGGCCGGCTCGCTCGAGCGCAGCCTCAACCTCGCCGAGGCCATGGAGGCGCGCGGCTTCGGCCGCCCCGGTCGCACACGCGTCCCGACCCCGCCCTGGACGCGCCTCGACCGGGCCGCGCTCGTCCTCACCCCTCTCGTCATCGCTCTCGGGGCCGTATGGCTCTAGCGGCGACCCACGACCTGTCGTTCGCCTATCCCGAGGCAGATGGCCGCGCTCTTGACGCGGTCTCGGTCGCGATCGAGCCCGGCGAGCTCGTCTGCGTCCTCGGCCCGTCGGGCTCCGGGAAGTCGACACTCCTCCGCGCGCTCTCGGGCCTCGTGCCACATTTCCACGGCGGGCGCTTTGCGGGCCGGGTCGAGGTCGCCGGCCACGACACGCGCACTGCGCGGCCGGCCGACCTCGCAGGGACGGTCGCGACGGTCTTCCAGGACCCCGACGACCAGGTCATCTTCGGTCGCGTCGAGAACGAGGTCGCGTTCGGCCTCGAGAACGTGGGCGTGCCGCCCGACCGGATACTCCCCCGCGCGACCGCGGCGCTCGAGTCCCTCGGAGCGGGCCACCTCGTCGGCCGCCGGACGGAGACCCTCTCCGAGGGCGAGCTGCAGCGCGTGTGCCTCGCTTCTGCGGTCGCGCTCGAGCCGCGCTTGCTGCTCCTCGACGAGCCGACCTCGCAGCTCGACCCCTCCGGCGCCGAGGCGTTCCTCGACCTCGTCGCCGGCCTCGGCACGAGCGTGGTCCTTTCCGAGCAGCGCCCGACCTTGCCGCTGGCGAGGTGCGACCGCGTCCTCTTCCTCGAGGCGGGGCGACTTCTGCTCGACGGGCCGCGGGCGGAGGCGCTCGAGTGGCTGTCCGAGCACCGACCGCGCTACATGCCGCGCGAAGCGGTCGAGCCGACATCGGCGACACCAAGAGAGGAGACCATCTCCCGCCTCGACGACATCGCGTTCGCATACCCCGGCGGCCCGCCCGTTCTGGACGGCGCGGACCTCGACCTGCGGCGCGGCGAGATCGTCGCGCTCATGGGCCCGAACGGGTCGGGCAAGACTACGCTCGGCAAGATCGCGGCCGGCCTGCTCGAGCCTCAGCGTGGCCACGCAGCGCTCCACGGACGCGCCGGCTATCTCTCGCAGGACCCGGGCCGCTACCTCGTGCGTGAGCGCGTGGACGAGGAAGTCGCGCTCGGGGTCGCGGGCGATCTCGCCCGGGCGCGGCGGGCGCTCGCGCTCGTGGGCCTCACGGGCTGCGAAGCGCGCCATCCTCGCGACCTCTCGAGCGGTGAGCGGGAGCGGCTCGCACTCGCAGCCGTCATCGTCACCGAGCCCGACCTCCTCGTGCTCGACGAGCCGACGAGGGGCGTCGATCCCGACCGCAAGGCCGAGCTCGCCGACCTCCTGCGCCGAGACGCCTCGGGCCGCGCGACGTTGCTCATCACCCACGACCTCGTGTTCGCCAGCGATGTCGCCGACCGGATCGTGCACCTCGGCGCCCGGGAGCCCGTCTATGCCTAGGGTCGCGGCCGTGGGAGCGCTCGCCGCGGCGTTCGCGGCAGCCGCGTGGACGGCAGCCTGGCCGGATCGCGCCGCGCTCCCGCTCATCCTCCTCGCCGTGGCGCTTCTGGCCGCGGGCGCGGCCTGGCTCGAGTCGGGCCCCGACGCCGCGCGGGAGATCACGCTCGTAGCGACCCTCGCCGCCGTTGCCGCTGCGGGGCGAGTGCTGTTCGCGGCGATCCCGGGCGTGCAGCCCGTGACCGTGATCGTCGTCGCCGCGGGCGTGGCGCTCGGCGCGCGAGCCGGGTTCGCGACCGGCGCGCTGGCGGCGCTCGCGTCGAACTTCCTGCTCGGCCAGGGGCCGTGGACGCCGTGGCAGATGCTCGGCTGGGGAGCCTGCGGAATGGCCGGAGCGCTCGTCGCACCGCTGCTGCGACGGCGCGTCCCGTTC
The DNA here is from genome assembly GCA_046729155.1 of Actinomycetota bacterium. GTDB lineage: Bacteria > Actinomycetota > Thermoleophilia > Gaiellales > Gaiellaceae > VAXT01. The sequence continues at coordinate 12,880 of JBKPFD010000161.1, read as the reverse complement.
GCGCTCGCCTGCTTCGTCCTCGGCTTCGGGTTCAGCGCGCTGATGGACGCCTGGCTCTGGCTCAGCTTCTGGCCGCACACGTGGGAGGCGCTGGTCGTCGTCTACGGGCGGGGGATTTGGTTCGAGGCCTCGCATGCCGTCGGCAACCTGGTCATCGCGCTGGCGATCGGGCCCGAGCTGCGCCGCCTGCTCGAACGCTACGGCCGGCGGATCCGAACGGAGATCGTGTGGGCATGAAGCTCGCGGCCGTTCTCGTCGCGGCGCTCGTCCTCGCCGCCCCTGCCGCGGGACCCGCCGACTACCTACTCTCGCGCCAGCAGGCCGACGGCGGCTTCGCAGAGCCCGGCGGCCAGTCCGACCCGAGCCTCACGGCCTGGGCCGTCCTCGGGCTCGCGGCCGTCGACCGTGCGCCGCCGTCGGCGGCTCAGTACCTGGCGGGAAAGGCCTATCCGGAGGCGACGGACCTCGCGTTGCGCATCCTCGCCCTGCGCGCCCTCGGCGAGGACGTCGACGCGCTCGCCTCCCAGCTCGAAGGCCTCCGCCGCCCGGACGGGAGAATCGGGCCGCTCGTCAACTCGACGATGTGGGGGATGCTCGCCTTGCGCGCGGTGGGGCGGCCGGCCGGCACCAGTGTCCGGTATCTCCTGCGCGCCCAGAGGCGCAGCGGCGGCTGGTCGTGGGCGCCGCGCGGGGCACCCGACTCGAACGACACGGCCGTCGCCGTTCAGGCCCTGCGCTCCGCGGGCGTCGGCGCACGCGCAGGGCCGATCCGCGGCGCCCTTGCCTACCTCCGCCGGCTCCAGCGCCCCGACGGCGGGTTCGCGCTCGTCCCCGGGCGCGCGTCGGACGCCCAGTCGACAGCCTGGGCGATCCAGGCTTTCGTCGCCGCCGAGCGCGAGCCCGGGCGCGCCGCATTCCGGTTCCTCGGCCGCCTGCGCCGGGCGGACGGGAGCTACCGCTACTCGCGGCGGGGCGGCTTCACGCCCGTCTGGGTCACGGCCCAGGTGCTGCCCGCGCTGGCGCGAAATCCGCTCCCGTAGACTCGGGCCGTGGCCGGCCGCGTCACCGCCTCGCTCGTCGCGATCGGGAACGAGCTGCTCTCGGGCGACACGGTGAACACGAACGCGAGCTGGCTCGCGCAGCAGCTCGAGGAGCTCGGCGTGACGGTGACGCTGATGGCGGTGCTCCCGGACGACATCGACCGCGTCTCCGAGTTCGTGCGAACGGAGGCGCCGCGGGCCGAGTTCATGGTCGTGACCGGAGGGCTCGGGGGGACGCCCGACGACGTCACGCGCGAAGCCATCGCCGCCGCCTTCGACGCTCCCCAGTCCGAGGTGACCGACCTCGCCGACGGCCTCCGCTCGCGCTTTCGCAGCGATCCCGAGTACGCGGCCCGATGGGCGATGCTCCCCGCCGGCGCGCGGCCGCTCGACAACCCGCTCGGCGGCGCGCCGGGATTCGTGATCGAGAATGTCTACGTCCTGCCCGGCCTGCCATCGGAGATGAAGGCGATGTTCGAGACCGTCCTCGACGACTTTCGTGCCGAGCGGCCGATCTCGTCCTGGCGGCAGACGTACGAGACGACCGAGGCGCGCATCGTCGGCGTGCTCGAGGCGATGGGCGATCGCTATCCGGGTGTGCTCGTCGGCTCGTACCCGAAGTTCCACGCCGAGGGCGCGACGGTCGAGGTCGTCGTCAAGTCGAGCGATCCCGAGGCGCTGCAGGCAGCCGTCGCGTGGATCGAGCGGGCGCTCGCGGAGGCGACGGCCTAGTAGAAGAGCCTCTAGAGCTCGGCGAGGTGCCCGTCGCGGCCGACGTAGCCGCCCTTCGCGCCGACGACGAGCATGACGAGGTCCTTCTCGCCGATGCTGGTCACGCGTCGCGGTGTCGTCGACTCGACGTGGACGAGCCCGCCGGGGCCGACCTCGAGCGTCTCGTCGGCGACTTCGAACCGCGCGCGGCCACGGTGCACGAAGTAGAGCTCGTCCTGCTCCTCGTGGTAGTGCGGCCGCCCGACGACGCCCGGCGCCAGCACGAGCACGTTGGCGCCGAAGGCGGTGATGCCGAGGTTGCGGCGCACCTTGCGGAAGACGCCGTCCCCGAGCTCGTCGATCGAGGAGAACGCGTAGCCCACGGCGGCGACGCTACCAGCCGGGCTCTGGGCTACGGCTACCATCGCTGGGCTGTGACGCGCGCCACGAAAAGCTGGGCCGCCGCTTGCCTCGTTGCGGTCGCCCTCGCCGGCTGCGGCGGAGACGGAGGGTCGAACGACTCCGACCTCACCGCCCCCTTCGCATACGACGCCTCCAAGCCGCTGCAGGTGCGCACGCGGAGCATCGACCGCGGCACCGGCGGCATCGAGGTCCGCGACATCTCGTTCACCGGAGCGACGGGCGGGCGCCAGGACGCTTACCTCGTCCTCCCGAAGCAGCGCACCGACCGGCCCGCGGTCATCTACGCGCATGGTGCTGGCGGCGACCGCTACGAGCTCCTGGACGAGGCGACGAAGCTCGCCCAGCGCGGCGCGGCGGCGATGACGCTGGACATGAGCTACTCGCCTCGGCGCGCGCGGCAGCTGCCGACGCAGGGGATTCCGGCCGTGCGGGCGCGTACGCAGGTCGAAGTCGACTCGGTGCGCGACATCCGCCGCGGAGTGGACGTGCTGCAGTCGCTGCCGGAGGTCGACGACGACCGGATCGGCTACGTGGGCTGGAGCGCCGGCGCTCGGGTGGGCGCGGTCGCGGCCGGCGTGGAGCGGAGGATCAAGGCGTTCGACCTCGTAGCCGGGGGCGCGACTCCGGTCTCGGAGTACCTGGACGAGGCGCCGCAGGAGCTGCGCCCGCAGCTCGAGCCGATCTTGAACAGGACCGATCCGCTGCACTACGTCGGGCACGCCTCGCCGTCAGCGCTCTTCTTCCAGAACGGCTCGCAGGACGAGATCGTCCCGATCCCGGCGCTGAGAGCGCTCGCCGACGAGGGGAGCGATCCGAAGGAGGTTCGCTGGTACGACTCCGGGCACGTGCCGTCCACGCAGGCGTGGGCCGACTCACGCACGTGGCTGGCCGACGAGCTCGACCTTTCTTGACGCATCCGCCTCGCTGGCCTAGTATGGCAATACTTTGCGCGCCGAGGTATTAAGAGGCCACCTCGATCTGCTCCTGCTCGCGACGCTCGAGCGCGGCCCGCGCCACGGCTACGCGATCGTTGAGGCGATCCGGAACGCGAGCTCGGGCGCCTTCGATCTCGCCGAGGGAACGGTCTATCCGGCTCTCTACCGGCTCGAGGCGGGCGGCTTGCTGGCGAGCAGCTGGACGACGGCTGCCGGTCGCAAGCGCCGTGTGTATCGGCTGACTCGGCGGGGGCGTACCGCGCTCGAGCGCGAGCGCGAGGAGTGGACGGCGTTCGCCGGTGCCGTCCAGGCGGTCGTGGCGTGATCGAGCAGTACCTGCAGCGGCTCGCGATCGAGCTCGACCAGGAGGGCGTGCGCGGCCGGCCAGCGCAACGGGTGCTGACGGAGGCCCGGGACCACCTGCTCGAGCTGACTGCGGTGCACGGTGAGCGCGGGGCGGTCGCCCACCTGGGGAAGAGCAGTACGCTCGCGCGCGCGGTCGCGATACAGCTCGCGACGACGTGGACGCGACGGGCGACGTACGGCGCATTCGCTGCGCTGGCGCTGACCGGGATGGCGTATCTCGGCGTGTTCGCGGTGGTTAACCTCGGCGGGGGATGGCCGGACATCGCCGGCGGGAAGATCGCGGCGCTGGGGGTCGCGTCCGTCGTCGGCGCGACGCTGTTTCCGCAGGTTGCCTTCGTCTCCGGCTGCCTGGCCTTGCTGCGGGCGTTCCGCCTGCGCTCCGGGCATACGCTGCCCGCCGGCGAGCTACGGGTCATGCGCTCGCGTGCCGGGATCGCGCTCGCTGCGGGCGCGCTGACGTGGGCGTCGCTCGCGCTGTTCGCGGTCGAGTTCCGCGACGCGCCGCCGCTCGAGCCGTGGGTTCCGGCCGCCGTCCTTGCGCTTTGCTCGGCCGCGGCGGTTGCGCTCGCGTCGGGGGCGATCGCTCTCGCTCGCTCGGCCCGACCGCGGGCCGCTGACGGTGCCCGGGTCGGCGGCGACGTCTTCGACGACCTTGGCCCGTTGTTCGACCTTCCGGTGCTGCGCGGCTTGCGCGCCCACCCGTGGCGCTTCGCGGCCATTTTCGCCGGCGCCGTCGCCGGCTCCGCATTCGTCATGGGGCTGGCGAGCGAGGGCGATCCGCAAGGGGCGGTGTTGCAGGCGTTCGTCGAGGGCCTGGCCGTGCTCGCCTCGTTCGCGCTTCTCGGCCGCCCGCTCGCGCTCAGGCGCTAGTCGGCACTCGCAGCACGACTTTGCACTTTCGGCACGCCGGCGTTTCACACGCGCGCGCCCGCGCTCGGTATGGTCAAACCGGAGGGAGGCCCGCGGCCGGCCCCAGGGCGAGGCCGCGCGTCGAAGGAGCGCTAGCATCGACGCGATGGCCGTCACCTCGCCCGAGACCTACCTCGCCGACCTCAACCCGGCGCAGCGGGAGGCGGTCCTGGCCACGGAAGGCCCGCTCCTCGTCGTCGCCGGCGCGGGCTCCGGCAAGACGCGTGTCCTCACGCATCGCGTGGCGCACCTCGTCACCGCCTGCGGCGTGAAGCCGAACGAGCTCCTGGCGATCACGTTCACGAACCGCGCAGCGGGCGAGATGCGCGAGCGGCTCGAGGACATGCTCGGCGGCCTCGCGCGGCGGATCTGGATTCTCACCTTCCACTCCGCGTGCGGCCGCATCCTCCGCCGGGAGGCGCCGCGCCTCGGCTACCGGACGAACTTCACGATCTACGACCAGGCCGATCAGATCCGCCTCACGAAGGCCTGCCTCGAGGAGCTCGAGAAGGACCCGAAGCGCTTCGTCCCGCGCGGTATCCACGCGCAGATCTCGATGGCCAAGAACCAGCTGATCGGCCCAGACGAGTACCGCTCGCGGGTCGCGTCGTTCTACGACCAGACCGTCGCCGAGACGTACGAGCTCTACCAGCGGCGGCTCCTCGCCTCGAACGCCGTCGACTTCGACGACATGCTCTACCTCACGGTCGAGGTCTTCGAGCGCTTCCCGGAGGCGCTCGAGCGCTGGCAGAAGGCCTTCCGCTACGTGCTCGTCGACGAGTACCAGGACACGAACCACGCGCAGTACCGGCTCCTCCAGCTCCTGGCCCAGAAGCACATGAACCTGTTCGCCGTGGGCGATCCTGACCAGTCCATCTACGCGTTCCGCGGCGCGGACATCCGCAACATCATGGAGTTCGAGCGCGACTTTCCTGGCACGCGCATGATCGCCCTCGAGCAGAACTACCGCTCCACGAACCGAATCCTGCGCGGCGCGAACGCGGTCATCGCCCACAATCGCGAGCGCAAGCCGAAGGAGCTCTGGTCGGAGCTCGGCGACGGCGAGCCCGTGCGCGCGCTCGAGGTGGAGGACGAGCACGCCGAGGCGCGTTTCGTCGCCGTCGAGATCGCCCGCCTCGTCGAAGAGGGCTTCTCGGGCTCCGAGATCGCAGTCTTCTACCGCACGAACGCGCAGTCGCGCGTGCTCGAGGACGTCCTCGTCCGGCAGGGCGTCGCCTATCAGGTGATCGGCGGCCCGCGCTTCTACGAGCGGGCGGAGATCAAGGACGTGATCGCGTACCTGCAGGTGATCGACAACCCGTACGACGGGGTCAGCCTGCTGCGGATCGCGAACCGCCCGCGTCGAGGAATCGGCGACGCCAGCCTCGCGCGCCTGCAGACGTACGCCGACGCGCACGGGCTCTCGCTCTGGGAAGCGCTCGAGCACGCCGAGGAGGCCGGCGTCGGCGCTGCGCCGCTGCGGGCCGTGCAGGGCCTGCGCACGCTGCTCCAGTCGCTGATGGCCGGGGCGCTCGAGCTGACGGTCCCCGAGCTGCTCGACCGCGTCCTGCAGCGCAGCGGCTACCTCGAGGCGCTCGAGGCGGAGCGCACGATGGAGGCCCAGGGCCGAATCGAGAACCTCCAGGAGCTCGTCGGCGTCGCCCAGGAGTATCAGGCGTCGGCCGACGAGCCGAGCCTGTCGAACTTCCTCCAGGAGATCTCGCTCTACTCCGAGCAGGACGCGATTCGCGGCGAGCAGAGCCTCGTCACGCTGATGACGCTCCACAATGCGAAGGGCCTCGAGTTCCGCGCGGTCTTCATGATCGGCATGGAGGAAGGCATCTTCCCGCACTCGCGCTCGCTCGAGGAGGCGATGCTCGAGGAGGAGCGGCGCCTCGCCTACGTCGGCATGACGCGCGCGCAGGAACGGCTGACGCTGACGCATGCCGCGTCGCGTTCGCTCTGGGGCGCCCGCAACTACAACCTGCCGTCTCGCTTCCTCGACGAGCTGCCGGAGGACGAAGGCGTCGAGCGCGAGCGGCTTCGCCCCGCGTCCTGGGACGCCTACCGCTCTCCGGCGCCCGTCGCGCCCCGCACGGATGTGCCCGAGCTGGCGACCGGCGACTCGGTACGGCACGGCACGCTCGGCGAGGGCGTCGTCACCCAGATCGAGCCCGGCGGCGTCGTCATCGTCCGCTTCGAGGACGGGGCGGAACGGCGCCTGATGCTCGAGTACGCGCCGCTGGAGCGAATCTGATGGACGTCGACGTCCGGGTCGCGCCCGAGGAAGACCACCACCGTTGGTTCGAGGTCTGCAACATGGCCTTCTCGGGCGAGCTGCGCGAGGAAGAGGTCGAGGTCGACCTGAAGATGGTCCCGCACGACCGCCTGCTGGGCGCGTACGCGGACGGCGCGCTCGTCGGCACGGCCGCCGACTTCCCGTTTCCGCTGACGATCCCCGGCGGCGAGCTCGTCGCGGCCGGCGTAACCGGGGTCGGCGTGCTGCCGAGCCACCGGCGGCGCGGCTTGCTCTCCCGGATGATGGAGCGCCAGCTGGCGGATGCCCGCGAACGCGACGAGCCGCTTGCGATCCTCTGGGCCTCGGAAGCCGCAATCTACGGCCGCTACGGCTACGGCATGGCCACCCGGGTGGCGTCGATCGACGCCGACCGAGACCGGATGGTCTTCCGCACGCCCCCGGACCCGAGTGCCCGCGTTCGCCTCGTCGACGCCGAGGAAGCAGTCGAGGTCTTCCCGCCGATCTACGACCGGGTTCACGCCGAGACGCCGGGGATGATCGGGCGGTCGGCCGACTGGTGGAAGCACTACCGGCTCGCGGATCCCGAGTACCGCAGGCGCGGGGCCGGGCCGAAGTTCTGCGCGCTGCTCGAGCTGGACGGCCAGGCTGAGGCCTACGCGATTTATCGCGTGAAGCAGGACTGGGACGAAGGGTTCGCACAGTCGCAGCTGCGCGTCCAGGAAGCTCTTGCAACCTCTCCGCGCGCTGCGCGGGAGCTGTGGCGCTTCCTGTTCGGCATCGACCTTGTCGGCCGCGTCCAAGCCTGGCCGCTCCCACCCGACCATCCGCTGTTCCTGCTCGCGGACGAGCCGAAGCGTCTCCGGATGAAGATCGGCGACGGCCTCTGGCTGCGCATCCTCGACGTCGAGCGCGCTCTCTCCGTCCGCTCGTACGCCGCGGAGGACGAGCTCGTGTTCGAGCTCGTCGACCCGCTCGTGCCCGAGAACGAGGGCGTCTGGCGCCTCCAGGCCGGCGAGTCAGGAGCTTCGGTCGAGCGCGGGGGAGACCCGCAGCTCCGGCTGGATGCCGCGGCGCTCGCCTCCACCTACCTTGGCGGGATCTCCTTCGCGGAACTGCTGGATGCCGAACGCCTCGAGGAGCTCGTGGACGGCGCCGTCGCCCGTGCCGATGCTCTCTTCCGCACGCCTCGTGCGCCCTGGTGCGCCGAGGTCTTCTGATCCTCGCCCGTCTATCATGTTCGAAGCCGCGGGGTCTGCGGTTGCGGAGGGAGGCGTCGTGCGAGCAGAAGGAGACACGAGCAAGCGGGGCTCGCGAGTAGCAATGCATCGCGCCGCGCGCACGCTTGCCGCGGCGCGCAAACAGGCCGAAGACGAGCGCGACAGCTACCGAGCCCTCTTCGAGCTCGCACCGGATGCCTACCTCGTAACCGATCCTGCCGGCACGATTCTCGAGGCGAATCGCGCTGCCGACACGATGCTGGGAGTTCCGCATCGCTCGCTCGTCGGGAAGGCCATCGCGAGCTTTGTCTCGAAGGCGCGGCGAGACCTGTTCCGACAGCGGTTGCTGAAGCTGTCGAGCTCGGAGGGCGTCCTCGAAAGAGAGGACCGCCTCGAGGTCGGCAAGCGCATCCTCGACGTCAGCATGAGTATCGCTCCGATCCGGCGACGCGACGAGCTGCAGGGATTCCGGTGGATCGTGCGGGACATCACGGCGCGCAAACAGACGGAGCGGGAGCTGCGCGCGCTGAACGTCGAGCTCGAGCAGCGGGTCGTCGAGCGCACTGGCCAGCTGGAGCAGGAGCGTGCGCGTCTACACGCGATCGTCGAGCAGATGCCGGCTGGACTCCTGATCACCAACGCGGCAGGCGAGCCGGTCTTCGTGAACGGGCAAGCCGAGCAGCTGCTGGCGAGCATCCGCGCGACCGACGATCCGGACTACTCCCACCGCTTCCCAGCCTTCCGACTCAACGGCGAGCCGTATACGGACGGAGAGCGCCCCGCGAGCCGCGCGCTCCTCAGGGGTGAGACCACGACTGCCGAGCGGCTCTACTTCGAGCGGCACGACGGAACGAGGGTGCTCTTCGAGGTCAGCGCCGCGCCGATTCGCGACGGGCAGGGCCGCATCGCGGCTGCGGCGCTGACCCTGCAGGACCTCTCCGGGCTGGAACGCCGCGAGCACGGCGAGCGCGAGTTCGTCGCCAACGCTGCGCACCAGCTCCGGACGCCGATTGCGGCCGTGCTCAGTGCGATCGAGGTGCTCCAGGCGGGCGCGAAGGAGATCCCGGAGGATCGCGATCTCTTCCTCGGGCACATCGAGCGCGAAGCCGACCGCCTCGCGAGACTCGCGCACTCGCTGCTCCTCCTGGCTCGCGCGCAATCCAGCGGCGACCCGATCGACATCGACTCTGTGGAGCTTGGCCACCTCCTCGTCGAGGTCGCAGACGGGCTGGGAACGAAAGACGGAGTCGAGATCGATGTCGACTGCGGAGAGGACTTGCGCATCTGGAGCAACCGAGACTTGCTCGAGCAGGCGGTGACGAGCCTCGCGAACAACGCCGTCGCGAACACTGAGCACGGCCGGGTCACGCTCGGCGCACGCGCCGATGGCTCGACGATCGCCCTGGAAGTGCGGGACACGGGCCGCGGCATCCCTGAAGCTCTGCAGGAGCAAATCTTCGAACGCTTCTACCGCCCCTACGGGGCAACCCGTGAAGGGTTCGGTCTCGGGCTGGCGATCGTCAGGCAGGTTGCCGAAGCTCTTTCTGCGCAAGTCGAGCTCGAATCGGAAGTCGGTCTCGGGACGACCGTTCGCCTCCGGCTTCCCGGCAAGCTGCGGGCATGAGCAGGATCCTCATCGTCGACGACGAGCCCGCTCTCGTCGACGCCGTCGGCTACGCACTCCGCACCGAGGGCTTCGACACGGACGCCGTGGACGACGGCGCGCGGGCGATCGAGGCGGCCGCGAACGAGCGCTATGAGCTTGTGCTCCTCGACCTGAACCTCCCCGACATCTCGGGGATCGAGGTCTGCCGGCGCGTACGCGAGTCGAGCGACGTCCCGATCATCATGCTCACCGCTCGGGACAGCGAGCTCGACCTCGTCCTCGGCCTCGAGGTGGGCGCGGACGACTACGTCAAGAAGCCGTTCTCGATGACGGAGCTCGTGAGCCGCGTGCGCGCGACCCTCCGCAGGCGGAGCCTCGACCGCGATCGCGACGGAGCGCGTCGCGCAGTCGGGGGCCTCGAGATCGACCCGCTGCGTCACGAGGTCATCGTTGACGGCCGCAGCGTCTCCCTCACCCCGTCGGAGTTCAAGCTGCTCGCCCGTCTCGCCGAGCATCCCGGCCGCGTCTTCACGCGGCGGGAGCTGATGCAGCATCTCTGGGACAGCGATTACGTCGGCGACGAGCGCGCCTGTGACTCGCATATGGCGAACCTGCGCCGGAAGCTCGAGCGCGATCCGGCACGCCCGGAACGCCTCGTGAGCGTTCGCGGTGTCGGCTACAAGCTCGCACCTGTGTGAGCGAATCTCCATCGGATCTCCAGGATCCGTTCAGAATCTGGTCATAGCCTTTGTCCCGGTGGCAGGGAACCTCGTCGAAGCAGATCTGCGCTTCCAGGCGTTCCTGGAGTTCGCGCGTGGCGGCGTGTGTGTCATCTCGGTCGCGGGGGAGGCCGATGTGCACGCCGCCCCCGAGCTCGAGCAGAGGCTCGCCGAAGGCTGTGCCTCGCCCGGGCTCCGCCGGGTCGTCGTCGATCTGAGCGGTGCCACCTTCCTCGATTCCGTGGCGCTGAGCGTTCTCATCGCGGCGCAGAGGAGGCTCAAGACCCGCGGCATTCCGCTCGAAGTCGTCTGCATCGACGCGAACATCCGCCGTCTGCTCACGATCACGGGTCTCGATCGCCTCTTCACGGTTCACGATTCGCTCGCCCAGCTCGAGGGCGGCACCGGCACCACCGGAAGCCCCGTGAGCGAACGCTCACGGAATGCGGCACTAACGGACACACGGCGTCCCTAGCGTGGAATACGGGGTCTTGACCATGCCGAATGCAGAGTTCCGGCTTGCGACCCAGCAGGTCGTAGCGGACGTCTGGGTCCTGACGCTTTCGGGGGACTGCGGCGATCCCGCCGGTGTCGCCCTCGACCGCCAGGTCGCGACCCTGCACGGAAACAGGGGCCCTACGCACGCGATCGTCGACCTCGGAGGTGCGACAGTCGTGCGAAAACCGCTCTGCGACCACCTCGTCGAGAGTGCCCGTGCTGCGCGTGAGCGCGGGATCTCGATGACGGTCGTCACGGACGTCAGTTCCGTCCGCAAGCGTCTCGGCGACGCCGAGCAGGAGGGTGCGTTGCGGCTGGAGAGTCTTCTTGCGACCGGGATCCGCGACGCCTTGCTGGCGAGTCGGGAATGAACGACTTCCTTGCCGATATCCCGTTCCGCGTTCGCGTCGAGCAGAGGGAAGGCGGCATCTGCATCGTGCACGCGGCCGGCGAGGTGGATATGCATGCGGCCCCCGAGCTCGACCGCCACCTGCGGCAGTGCGAGGAAGGGTTGCCCAGGCAGATCGTGATCGATCTCACGGAGGCGACGCTGCTCGACTCGACTGCGCTCGGAGTCGTCGTCGCGGCGCACACTCGGCTTGCGAAGCAGGGCGTGGCGCTGAAGCTGGTCTGCACGGAGCGGCTGATCAAGCGGTTGCTGAGGATCACCGGCCTCGATCGGGTCCTCGAGGTACACGCGACGTCGCTCGAAGCGATGGACGGCGGCGTGCCGATGAAAGATTTGAAGGGAGGAGCGGAGCTCACCGCCGCCCAAGGGGAGCCGGGCGCGGCGAGCGAGAGCTGATGGCCCGCGACGCTCAACCCCCCGGGGCCTGGGGTGCTGCCGAAGCGCGCGGGATCAGCCTCGCTCACCGGGCCCGGTCAGCGGCCCGTTGGGGCTCGGGGAACCCCAGCCGGTAACACCCTCCTCCCCGCGGCCGACCTGGCCCGCTGCTTCGGCCGGCCGGGCCGGCCGCCCATGCATGGAAAGGTCAGGCTGGGGTAACTCGGCCGTCATGAGAAAACACCTCCTGCTCGTCGCGCTCGCGATCGTCGGCTTCGCGTTCGGCTTTGCGGGCTGCGGCGACGACAACGGTGGATCGTCGGACACAGGGACCACGGCGACCACGGACACCTCCACGGTGCCTCTGACCGAGAGCACAGGCATCACCACTGCCGAGACCGAGACCGGTGAGACCGAGACCGGCGAGACCGGGGAGACCGGCGAGGACAACGGCGGCGGTAACAGCGGCTCCGGCGGAGGTGGCGGCGGCTAGCCGCCGAACGCTCGGGCTCGGTGGGAGGGCACCGAGCCTCACTCTCGCGGTCGGGCTACAATCCGCGCTACCAGGGCGGTTAGCTCAGTTGGGAGAGCACCAGCTCGACAAGCTGGGGGTCACTGGTTCGAGCCCAGTACCGCCCATCCCTGTAGCCATCAGCGTTTGTGCCCTCTCGCTCAACCGGAGAGGGCGCGGTGCGTGGCCCACTAGTGGCCCAAACGTCTCGACGCGGAGAGATGTTGGTCGCAGAGGCAGCGAGCTTTCGGCGCGCCCTGGGCGAGTAGGAGCGTCAGATCGGCCTCAACCTCCCGCGTCAGCTTCGACGGCCTGCCTGCCACGCCCGCATTTTGGCCGCGTACGATCGCGCTCGGCTGGGCCAGCGTGCTAGCTCTGCCGGGCTTCCGCGACCGCCGCACGGATGCGAGCAGCGCCGTCTGCGAAGATCGGCGTCTCGCAGTGCGGGACGATCACCCGCTCGATCGGCAGCTCCGCGATCCGCTCGAGTGAGGCGAGCAGCGGCTCGCGGTCGGCCTCATCCACGAAGACGTGCATGACGCCATCCCTCCCCGTAAGGACGTCGCCGGTCACGAGCGTGGCGTGCTCCGGGATGAAGAAGACGACCTGCTGCGGCTCGCCGTCAAGCTCTAACGCCTCGATCCCCGCGGGCAACTCGTCGGTCGTGGCCGGGTTCTGGATCTTCCGCCAGGCGGCGTGCGGCGGCGTCCAGACCGATGCGCCGTACCGCTCGACCACCTCGGCCGTGCCGCGATGGTGCGCTCCCTGCGTGAGGAGCACCCGCACCGTCTTGCCGTGCGGATCGAAGCTGCCGTCCTGAGGGAGAAACGGATCGATGAGGACGATCTCGTCATCGGTCTCGTAGCACACCACGGGCACCGCTTGCGGCCAGTCCTCGCCC
>JBKPFD010000160.1:0-2839 GCA_046729155.1 Actinomycetota bacterium | reverse complement strand
GCCTTGCGACGTGCCTCTGCGGGGTCGCGAATCGGGATCGCGCGGTGAGGCGAGAGCTCTCCCGGCTCGGGCTCGAGCTTCGTGACTGGGAGCCCGACGGAGTCGTGGGTGACGAGGTACGAGGCGTACCCGATCGAAGCGGCAGCGAGCAGGCCGAGCAGAGCGGGGACGAGAACCGGAAGCATTCTGCGGAGCTTCATCAGCTTCGGGCTCAGCCTAGCCCCGCCCAGTTAATGCCTCGTCCAGCGGAGGTTTAACGCTTTGTAAAGGAGCCGTTGCACGCCCGGCGGGGAGGCGGACTTCCGCTCGGGCACCGCCGTCGGGCCGGTTCGCGAGCGAAGCCCTCCCGCGCCAGCGGCGTGCGAGCGTGTCGACGATCGCGAGGCCCAAGCCGGTCCCGGCCTTCCCCTTGCCCGCGCTGCCGCGGGCGAATCGCTCGAAGAGCGTCTCCTCCTCGCCCGGTGCAATGCCCGGGCCTGCGTCGAGCACGGCAACGTACGCCTCGCGTCCGTCCTTCCCCCACTCGACGGTGACCGTCGTTTCCGGTGGCGAGTAGTGCAGGGCGTTCTCGATCAGGTTGTCGAGGATGATCGCCACGTCCTCGTCGGAGGCGGAGACCCACACAGCGGGGCCGTCGCCCAGCTCGAGTCGCTGATCGCGCTGCTCGGCGCGATCGGCCCAGCGCTCGTGTGCCCGGGCGGCCGATGCGGCGAGGTCGACGGCGCGGCCCGGAACGGGCGCCTGACCCTGCCGAGCGAGGGTGAGGAGCGCGGTCAAGAGTCGCGCCAGGCGCTCGGTCTCCTGCTCGGCGGCGGCGAGCTCGGCCTCGAGCTCGGGGCTCTCGGCTTTGGCCGCGGCGGACTCGAGGCGCAGCCTCAGCCCGGTCAGCGGCGTGCGCAGCTGGTGCGAGGCGTTCGCGACGAACTCTCGTTGCGCGGCGAGGACGAGCCCCAGGCGCTCGGTCATGTCGTTGAAGGCATGCGCGACCTCGCGCTGCTCGGTGGGGCCCGAGACGTCCGCCCTGGCCTCGAGGTCGCCTTCCTCGACGCGGCGCGCGGTCTCGGCGAGCTTGCGCAGGGGGCGCGAGAGCGTCCCGGCCAGGAAGGACGCAAGGGCGAGGCCGAGCAGGAGCGCCGCTCCGCCGATCGCCGTCAGGGCCAGCACGCTTCGTCGCACTCGGTGGTTGACGTCGTCGACGCTCTGCGTCACGCGCACGGCTCCGACGGTTCGCCCCTCGTTTGTGACCGGGACGGCCGTGTAGAGCAGGTCTTGATCGAGCGTGTCGCTGTGGCGCTCGCCTTGCTCCGTCCGCCCGGCTAGGGCAGCGCCGATCTCAGGCCGGCTCGCGAACGGGTCGCCGACCCCGCTCCCGGTCGAATCGGCTCGAACGACGCCCCGGGCGTTGACGATGATCACGCGTGCGCCGAGATCCTCGCTCGCATCCCGTGCGAGGCGCTGGAGCGCGGCCTCGTTCTGCATCCGGCCGGAAGCGCCGGCCGCGACGATGAACGCCTGCGCGGCGGCGTCGTTCCGTACCTCGGCCTTGACGCGGCGCGCGAGGTTCAGCGCCAGGGGCACCTCGAAGGCGACGATGATCAGGAGGAGGACGTACGCGAAGGCCGCGAGCAGGCGTAGGCGGAGGCTCATGGCGCCTCCGAGGCGGCCTCCTCCGGGGCGGCGAACCGGAAGCCGACGCCCCGCACCGTGTGCAGGTAGCGCGGCTCGGCGGAGTCGTCGCCGAGCTTCTTGCGGAGACCGCTGACGTGCACGTCGAGCGTTTTCGTCGAGCCGAACCAGTTGACGTCCCAGACCTCGTCGATGAGGCGTTCACGCTTGACGACGGAGCCGGCATTGGCCATTAGCAGATGCAGCAGGTCGAACTCCTTGCGGGAGAGCTCGAGCGGCTCGCCCGACTTCGTCACCTCGCGCTTCCCCGGGTCGAGCCGGACCTCGCCGACCTCGATCGGCCCTTCCGTCTCTCCGCCCGGCGCGTCGGCGCGGCGCAGCACTGCTCGGATCCGCGCCACGACCTCGCGCGCGCTGAACGGCTTCACGACGTAGTCGTCGGCGCCCAGCTCGAGGCCGACGATGCGGTCCGCCTCCTCGCCGCGCGCCGTGAGCATGATGATCGGCACCTGCGAGGTGCGGCGCAGCTCCCGGCAGACGTCGAAGCCGGACCCATCGGGGAGCATCACGTCCAGCAGGACGAGGTCGGGCCGGACGCGCTTCGCGAGCTTCAGAGACTCGTCGACCGTGCCCGCGACCTCCGTCTCGAAGCCCTCGCGGCCGAGCGCCTCCGCCAGGGGGGCGGTGATGGACTCTTCGTCCTCGACGAGGAGCACGGTTCGCTTGCGGCGCTGCACGGCCTCGGAATTGTGCCCGCTGTCGGCCTGGGGAAACGACGAGGCGGCTCCGAGGAGGGTCGGAGCCGCCTCTATCTCGCCCTCTGACGGACGAGGGCGCACTGCGCGATGCTCAGTCGTCGTCGCCGCCTCCGCGGCCGGAATTGCCCCCGTGGTCGTCGCCGCCGTCGTCGTCACCGCCCGAGTCGACGCTGCCCGGGCCGGAGTTCTCGCTCGGACCCGAGCGGTCCTCGGCGCGGTCGTCGTCATCGTCGCGACCTCGCCCGCGGCGCTCGCCGCGGTCGTCGTCCTCGACGGTCTGCGTGCCGGTGCAGCGCGGATCGCCGGCGTGCTCGGCCTCGTCGCAGGGCCCGCGGACGTCCTCGCCGGGCTCGTTCGCACGGCCGCGCAGCTCGTTGACGTCGTTCGTCGTCGTGCCGTCCGTCGTCGTGCCGAGGGCCGGCACCGAGACGGTCGGCGAGTCGCCGCTCGACCCC
>JBKPFD010000159.1:0-2233 GCA_046729155.1 Actinomycetota bacterium | reverse complement strand
GTGCCCGGGCGAGTGACCGGGAACGCGGACGGTTTCGAACGAGATGCCCGCGACGTCGATCGTCTCGCCGCCCTCGACGAGGACGTCGGCGTCGTAGGCGCGGATCGAGACGTCCGGGTACCAGTCTCCCGGCTGCGCGAGAACCGGCGCCTCGAGCGCGGGCATGTAGACGTTCGCGCCGGTCGCGTCGGCGAGGTCGGCGACGCCGCCGAGGTGATCCCAGTGGCTGTGCGTGATCAGAATCCCGCCGCAGGTAGCGTTGATGCTCTCCAGCTCGGCGAGGAGCTGATCCGCGTTCCCGCCCGGGTCGACGACGGCCGCCTCGGCGGCTCCCGGCGCCCTCCGGACGACGTACCCGTTCGTCCCCACCGGGCCGAGCTCGTACCGATCGACGAGGAGGCTCATCGAGGCGAGTCTAACGGCGGCCTCGCGGGCCTCCCGGGCCGCTCCGGGCATTACGATTCACGCGTGCGGAGCTGGAAGCTGCGCGAGATCGAGACTCCCAGCGGAAGCCGCTCGCCGGTCGTTCTGCACTCCGGACCGGAGGGGCGCGCGGTGCTGATCGGCCTCGAGCCCGGCCAGGAGCTCGGTGACCATCAGGTGAAGGAGCATGCGTTCCTCGTCGTCGTCGACGGCACTGCGCGCATCAAGGCCGGCCTGGACGAGCTGGAGGCCGATGCCGGGACGCTCGTTGCCTTCGAGCCCGACGAGCGCCGCGTCGTCTCGAGCGAAGCCGGAGCGAAGCTGCTGTTGTTGCTCGCGCCGTGGCCCGGAGAGGGCCACTACCGCGGCAGCCCTCCCGGAGTCGACTAGCGGCGCCGGCCGGGCTGCGGCCCCTCGGCGCGCCGTAGAGCCGAGCGGTAGAGCATGCGGTCGGTCAGGTAGCTGAACGGCAGGAAGAAGCCGAGCATGAGGAGGGTCTGCGCGACGCGCTGCGTCATCGTCAGCTCGCTCCCGATGATCGTGAGAGCGACGAACATCAGCGGTGCGAAGATCAACGCGCGTCGGCCGACCTTGCGCCATGACGGCGGGTCGATCTTGCGTCCTCCGCGAGTGACGGGCTTCGCGGCCGCGCTCCCGTTGCGGCGGGCACGCTCCTCGGCCTCCTCGGCGTCGACCTCGACCTCGTTGCCCTCGTCGTCGACGTAGACGTACTCGTACTCGTGCCGCCGCTCCTTGGCGCGGCGGCGGCGCTGCTTGCGGGTGGGCATCGCGCTTAGCCTAGCGCTGCCAGGCCGCGCGGCCGCCCGTCACGACCGCTGCGATCACGTCGCCCGCGAGGTGGTAGGCCAGGTAGCGCCAATCGGGTGCGTCGAGGAGCACCACGTCGGCGTCGTACCCGGGGGCGAGCCGGCCCTTGCGGTCGTCGCGACCGAGGACGTGCGCGGCGTTCACTGTGCATGCGGAAAGCGCCTCGCCCGGAGAGAGGTGGAGCTGCGTGCACGCGAGCGAGCAGACGAGGGGGAGGCTCTCGCAGAACGCGCTGCCCGGGTTGAAGTCGGTCGCGAGCGCGACGGCCGCGCCCGAGTCGACGAGCTGCCGCGCCGGCGGCATCGGGCGGTCGAGGAAGAGCGCACTCGCGGGCAGCAGGACGCCCGTCACGGCGCTCGCCGCGAGTGCCCGCACGCCTGCGTCGCCGGTCGCCTCGAGGTGATCGATCGACCGCGCCTCGAGCTCGACCGCGAGCGGCACGGCACCGAGCTCCGTGAACTGATCTCCGTGCACCCGCACCTCGAGGCCGGCTGCCTTGCACGCCTCGAGGTAGCGGCGCGCCTGGTCGACGTCGAACGCGCCGCGCTCGACGAAGACGTCCGCCGCCTCGGCGAGCTCGGCCGCCTGGGGCAGCACCTGGGTGATCGCGAACTCGACGTACTCGTCCGCGCCTTCGAACTCGGGCGGGACGGCGTGCGCGCCGAGCCACGTCGGGATCCCGCCCTCGGCGCGGATCGCGCGCAGCGAGTCGAGCTCCGTGTCGCGATCGAGGCCGTACCCGGACTTCGCCTCGAACGTCGTCGTGCCCGCCCGCAGCATCCAGGCGCGATGCCGCCGCACGGCGTCGCGCAGCCCCTCCTCCCCTGCGGCGCGCGTGGCCTCGACGGTGGAGAGGATCCCGCCCCCGGCCGCGTGGAGCTCCTCGTAGCTCGCCCCCGCCGCGCGCAGCGCGAACTCCTCTACGCGGTCGCCGCCGAAGCACGCGTGCGTATGGCAGTCGACGAGCCCAGGAATCGCGCAG
>JBKPFD010000158.1:0-2885 GCA_046729155.1 Actinomycetota bacterium | reverse complement strand
CACCACGAACTCCTCGTCCGACCCGATCCCGAACTGTTGCTGGGCGCGCTCGCGGATGCGTTCGACGAGCCGTTCGCGGACTCGTCCGCGCTCCCGACGTACCTCGTCTCGCAGCTCGCCGCCGAGGACGTCAAGGTCGCGCTCTCGGGCGAGGGCGGAGACGAGCTCTTCGGTGGGTACTACACGTACACGGCAGACCTGATGGCGCCGCGGGTCGGCGGGCTCGCGCGCCTCGCGCGGCCGTTCGTCGAGCTATTGCCGTCCTCGAGTGCCAGGGCGAGCTTCGACTACAAGGCGAAGCGTTTCGCGCGCGCCGCGCACCTGGCACCGCTCGAGCGCCACCACGCGTGGAAGGAGATCTTCTCGGCGGACGCGCGCGCCGAGATCACGAGCCGCAAGTCCGCCTTCGACCCGGTCGACCTTCTCCGCGCGCGCTTCGCCGAGACGGAGGGCGCCGAGCCGCTCGCCCGACTGCAGGACGTCGACTTCGGGATCTACCTCGTCGACGACCTGCTCGTGAAGACCGACCGCGCCTCGATGGCGCACTCGCTCGAGGCTCGCGTGCCGTTCCTCGACCCGGTCGTGACGAACTTCGCCCTCGCACTGCCGACAAGGCACAAGGTGCGCGGCCTGCGCAAGAAGGTGCTCTTGCGCCGCGCCGTCGAACCGCTCGTACCGGGCCGCATCATGCGGGGCCGGAAGCGCGGGTTCTCGATTCCCGCGTCCGCCTGGCTGCGTGGCGAGCTCGAGCCGTTCGCGCGCGAGGTGCTCTCGTCCGCGAACCTGCGGCGCCAGGGCTACTTCGAGCCGGAGGCCGTGCGGCGTCTCATCGACGAGCACGTTTCTCGCCGCGAGGATCTGAGCCGCGGGCTCTGGGGCCTGCTCGCGTTCACGCTGTGGCACGAGCGGCAGGTCGAGCGCACGCCCGGGCCGCTGCGCGAGCCGCGGCCCGCCGAGGTCGGCGCAGCGGCCGGTTGAACGTCTGGGTCGACATCTCCGCGCCGGCGCACGTGCTCGTCTTCCGGCCCCTCATCGCTTTGCTCCGCGGTGACGGCCACGAGGTGGAGGTGACGACGCGCGACTACGCGCAGACGCTCGAGCTCCTCGAACAGCACGGCATCGAAGCGACCGTCGTCGGACGTCACGGAGGCCGCTCGCGACTCGGCAAGGCACGTTCGCTGCTCTCCCGCCTCCGTGCCCTCAGGGGCTTCGCGAAGGGGCGCGCGTACGACATCGCGCTCGCCCACGGGTCGCACGAGCTGACGATCACGGCGCGCAGGCTCGGCATCCCGAGCGCGACGACGCACGACTACGAGTTCGCCACGCTCCAGCACCACCTTGGCGACCGGGCAGCGACGAAGGTCGTCGTGCCCGAGGCGATCCCGGCTGAGCGCATGGAGCGCTACGGCGTCCGGCCCCCGAAGCTCCTGCAGTACCCGGGACTGAAGGAGGAGTACTACCTGCACGACTTCGAGCCCGACCGGTCGGTGCCCGGGGCGCTCGGCGTCGACCCGGCTCGCACGCTCGTCGTCGTCCGCACGCCCCCGGACGTCTCGCTGTACCACCGCCGCTCGAACCCCCTCTTCCCGCAGGTGCTCGCCTACCTCGGCGCGCAGGCGAACGCGCACGTCGTCGTCGTCCCGCGCACGCGGGAGCAGCGCGATTACGTGAGCGGGCTCGGCCTGCCCTCCGTCATCGTCCCGGAGCACGCGGTCGACGCGCAGAGCTTGATTGCGCTCGCGGACCTCGTCGTCTCCGCAGGCGGGACGATGAACCGCGAAGCAGCCGCGCTCGGCGTGCCGGTCTACACGACCTACGGGGGCCGGATCGGCGGCGTTGACGAGATGCTCATCCGAGACGGGCGGCTGCGACCGCTCACGGATCCGCGCGCGCTCGACCTGCGTAAGCGCGAGGACGGTTTCCAGCGGGTGAGACGAGACCCGCGGCTCCTGCTCGATCTGCTGCTCTCGGCGTCGTAGGAGGGATCGGTGCAAAACCGCTCAGGCTGTTTTGCGCCAAGCCCTCTTACTAGGATTCCGGCTCCGAGACACCGATCAAGGGGGAGAGGATGAAAAGGCTGTCTGCTGCCGCAGCTTGCGCGGCTGCTCTCGCTGCTCTGGCTGCGCTGACGACCGCGCCGGCCGCAGCCGGCGACAACAACTCCGGCTTCCACACGTCCGTGCCGGCGATGCTGACGCCGTTGGCGCCCGGTTCGAGCGTCAAACCGATCATCTCGGTCGGCGACACGCTTCGCGGCTACATGTTCGAGTCGATCCCCGACGGGATCTCGTTCACACGCAACGGGCGCGGGACGATGGACGTCTACGTCAACCACGAGACGTCGCTCGTCCCCTTCCCCGCCTCGCGGAGCGACTTCACGAATGCGATGGTCAGCAAGCTGCGACTGAACCAGCACAGCGCGGGCGTCCTGCGTGGCGAGTTCGCGATTCCCTCGGAGCCGGGGAACTACCAACGCTTCTGCTCGAACTTCCTCGTCGGGTCCGCGCAGGGCTTCGAGCGTGAGCTCTTGTTCACGAACGAGGAAGCACGTGACGTCGTGCTTCGGGACGGGTACGCGTGGCATCCGCCCTTCGTGTCTCTCGACGAGCCGAGCGCCGAGCAGGCCGGCGTGGTCGTCGCGATGGACGTCAAGAGCGGCGCTTACCGCTCGATCTACGGCATGGGCCGGCACAACCACGAGAACAGCGTCGGGGTCCCCGGCTACGGCCACCCGGTCCTGCTCTCGGGCGACGACACGTTCGACGCACCGGCCTCACAGCTCTATCTTTACTCGGCGTCAAGCGGGCGGGCGGTCTGGAACGACCAGGGCACGCTCTACGCCTTCAAGGCCGACGACCCGAATGTCAACGACTACGGGGACTTCC
>JBKPFD010000157.1:0-5160 GCA_046729155.1 Actinomycetota bacterium | reverse complement strand
ATCTTCTTCATGATCCGCGCGTACGGCGCGTACGAGCACTTGAGCAGCGCCTTCTGGCTGATGATCGCGGCCGCGTCGACGAGCCAGGCAATCACGCCCACGTCGCCCCAGGTCTTCGTCGGGTAGTGGAAGACGTTGTGGAACTTGCTCCTGCCCGAGATGAGGTCCTCGAGACATTGCTCCCGCGGCTTGCCCAGGTCCTCGACGACGCGGTAGATGAGCTGCGAGTGCCCGACCTCGTCCTGCACCTTCGCCGTCAGCGCGAGCTTCCGCTGCAGGGTCGGCGCGCGGAGGATCCACTCGCGCTCGGGCAGGACTCCCATCAGCTCCGAGTTGCCGTGCATCTCGATGAACTTGATCAGCTTCGCCCGGTAGTCGTCGGGCATCCAGTCGCTCGTCTCGACCTGCCCTCCGCCCTGGACGTACTCGAGAAATTCGGCTTCACGCGCGGACATCTTCACCTCCCTAAGGCACCGCTTGCGGTGCCGCCAAAGAGGAAGTGCGGGCCTTGCCCGCGCTTCCGTTAACGAGCGATCGTTAGGGTCTGCATCGTACTATGACCACGAGGCGCTCGCAGCTAACGAGGGAGGCGGCGCGGCTCTTCGCCGAGAAGGGCTACCACGGCACCTCGATCGGCGACCTCGCGAAGGCGATGGGCGTCCAGAAGGGGTCGCTCTACGCCCACATGGCCTCGAAGCAGGACCTGCTCTACGAGACCATGCGCGAGGGCGCGGACGCCTTCCACGCCGCCCTCGATGCGATCCCGGACGAGCTGCCGGCGACGGAGAAGATCCGGCTCGCGCTGCGTGCGCACCTGCGCGTCGTCGCCGAGCAGCTCGACGTCGCCACCGTCTTCGTCCGCGAGTGGCGCTACCTCGACGGCGAGCGGCGCGAGGAGATCCTCGCCGAGCGCCGCCGCTACGAGGAGCGCGTCCGCGCTCTCTTCCGCGAGGGTCGCGAGCGGGGCGAGCTGCGCACAGATCTCGACGATGCGACGGCGGCCCTGCTGACGCTCTCGGCTGCGAACTGGGCCTATACGTGGTTGCAGCCGGGCCGCGACACCGACGAGCTCGCCGACCGCTTCTACAACCTGCTCGTGGACGGCATGCGCGGCTACGCGACGCCGACGCGGTAACGGCTTTCCCCACTTCAGAAGGTTCGCGGCGCGAATCCACGTAATTGACGAGTCACGCCTGCTCGCGGCGCGGGTCGTCACCGCCGCGATACGTGATCGCCTCGATCGTCCGACCGTCGGGATCGCGAAAGAAGAGCCCGACGCCAACTCCGTGGTCGCGCTCCTCCGACTCGACGCCGTCGGCCGCGAGGCGTCTCCTGATCTCGTCGCGCTCGTCCGCGGTGACACGCACGGCCGTGTGCGGGCCGGGGCCGCCGGCCTCATGGAGCGCGATGCCCGTGTTGCCGAGGTAGGCCATGACGGGATGGCCCTCGGCCTTGACGATCTTCGCGCCGAGGATCCGCTCGTAGAAGCGCGAGAGGCCGTCCGGGTCGTCCGTCTCGAAGGCGACGTGGTCGATTCGTGCCATCCTGCTCGGCCACGATGGCGCGCCGGCTACTGATCGTCAACCCGTACGCGAGCGGCGTCGACGAGGGTCGGGTCGCCGCCGTCGCGGCCGCCTTGGGCGACGTCGACATCCGGCGCACCGAGCATCGCGGCCACGCCACCGAGCTCGTGCGCGACGCGGCCGATGCCGAGGCGATCTACGTCTTCTCGGGCGACGGCGGCTTCAACGAGGCGCTGAACGGGCTCGAACGCGACGTCCCGATCGGGTTCGTGCCGGGCGGAGGCGCGAATGTGCTGCCCCGCGCTCTCGGCCTGCCAAGGAGCCCGGTCGAGGCGGCGCGCGTGCTCGTGCGGGGCAGGACGCGCCGCATCTCGCTCGGCCGGGTGAACGGCCGGCGCTTCGGTTTCGCGTCCGGGATCGGCCTCGACGCCGAGGTCGTGCGCCGGATCGACGCGCAAGGCCGATCGGAGGAGCGAGGCCGAGCCGGAAACGTCACCTTCGCGCTGACCATCGCCCGCGTCCTCGCCGAGCGGCGGGGGCGGTTCGAGCCGGTGCTGGAGATCGCCGGGCACGGCCGCGCCGCCTTCGTGCTCGTCGCGAACTGCGACCCGTACACCTACGCGGGACCCCTGCCCGTCCACGTTGCGCCGCAGGCGAGCTTCGACGGGGGGCTCGACCTCGTCGCGCCGCGAGACGTCCGGCCGGCGGCGCTGCCGCGCTTCGCGTGGTACGTGCTGCTCGGCCGCGGGCACGAGCGCGCGGGAGATCTCGTCTACCAGCACGACCTCGACCGAATCGAAGTTCGGGCCGACCGTCCGCAGCCGGTGCAGGCCGACGGTGAGGACCTCGGCGACGTGACCGAGGCTTTCTTCGAGGCCGAGCGGGACGCCGTCCGCGTACTGGTGCCGTGATATAGTCCTGGCCGGAATATGCCGGTCAGGACTAGAGAAGCGACGCTCACGACGACCGAGTCGGCCGTCCTCGGCCTGTTGACGCGCGGGCCGATGTCCGGCTACGACCTGAGGAAGGTGATCGACGGCTCGGTCGGCTACTTCTGGGGCCCGGCGAAGAGCCAGATCTACGCCGTCCTGCCGCAACTCGTCGAGGCCGGCTTCGCGACGAGCAGGCGGGTTGCGCAGTCGCAGCGTCCCGACAAGCAGGTCTACCGGATCACCCAGCTCGGCCGCGAAGCGCTCCGCCGCTGGATCGAGGACACGCCGACGCCGCCGGAGCCCGACCGCAACACGCTGCTCCTCAAGCTCTTCTTCGGCGAGGTGACCTCGCCGGAGGTTCTCGCAGAGCACGTCCGGGAGCGGCGCGAGTCCGCGCAGCGCCTGAAGGCCGAGCTGGAGGCGATCGACTCAGGCCCGCACGATCCCGACCTCGACTTCTACTCGAACCTCACCCGGCGCTACGGGCACCGCTGGGCCGAGGCCGTGATCGAATGGGCCGACGAGGTGGAGCGCGCGCTCGCGAAGCGGGGCGAGTCGTGAGGCGAGCGGCACTGCTCCTCGCAGCGCTCTCGGCCGCGCTCGCGGTGCCCGCCGCCGGGACGGGCGGCCCGGTCGGCGACACGCCGTCGGCGTCGCCCCTTCGCACGTCCAAGCTGCGCCCGCTCGTCCTCCGCGAGCGCTGCGTGACGGCGGCCGAGCGGCGGCGCATCGTCCGCTTCCGCGCGATCGACGGCGTGCGGCTGATCGGCATCGAGCTCGGCGGCGGCTCGCGCGGCGTGATCCTCGCCCACCAGGGCGGCGCGCCGCCGAACCTCTGCGGCTGGGTGCCCTACGCACGTGCGCTCGCCCGTGCCGGCTACCGCGTGCTCGTCTTCGACCATCGGAGTTTCGGTTCGTCCGGGCGGGCGTCGCACTGGCGCCGTCATGACCGCGTCGACTTCGACGCGCTTGGCGCGATTCGCACGATCCGCGCCCGCGGTGCGCGGAGCGTCGTGCTCGGGGGCGCGTCGCTCGGCGGCGCGGCCGTGCTCGCAGCCGCCGCGCAGGCAGCTCCCGCCGTGAACGGCGTCATCAGCTTCTCGAGCCCGCAGCGCTACGTGAACGTCGACGCGCTCGCAGCGGTGCGCAACATGCGAGTGCCGGCGCTGTTCCTCGCGCAGGAGGACGAC
The DNA here is from genome assembly GCA_046729155.1 of Actinomycetota bacterium. Lineage (GTDB taxonomy): Bacteria > Actinomycetota > Thermoleophilia > Gaiellales > Gaiellaceae > VAXT01. The sequence goes on along the minus strand of JBKPFD010000157.1, from coordinate 1,515 downwards.
GAGCCCTTCGACGACGACGCGCGGGCGCTCTACGAGGCGTGTTTGTCGGCCGACAAGCGCCTCGAGATCACGGCCGGCCCGGAGCACGGGTTCCGCCTCCTGCAGAACCCCGGAACGCGCAGCCTCGTCGACGCGTTCATCGCAGCGCATTCGACGCCCTGAAGCGCTCCGATTAGTCTCGGGGCCATGAGCGAGCGCCTCCGCGCGGTCCTGGCGGTCGCGGGCGTGTCCGCGCTCGTTGCTCTCGTCGCGGTTGCGAGCCGTGGCAACGCGCCGCGGCTCGGCGAGGACGCGCCGGCCGGCAGGCCTCCTGCAGTGATCGCGGACTACCTCGCGACCCTCGCGCTCCTCATCGTGCCGCTCGGGGCGGTGCTGATCGTGTGGGCCCTGCTCCAGAAGCGCATGACGCCGCAGAAGAAGGGAACCGGTCGTTCGCCCGCGGCTTCGCTCGTCCTCTTCGCGCTGCTCGTCACGCTGGGCTTCCTCGCGGTCCGGCATCTGAGCGAGGGCGAAGGGCCGCGCCTGCCGACGACGCCCACGCAGACGGCGACGACGGCCGGGAAAGGCAAGGACGGGAAGAGCGAGCCCGCGCCGCGTAAGGCGCAGTTCCAGTGGCTTGCCCTCCTCGTCGTAGGGTCGATCGCACTCGCGTTCGCCGTCGCGTTGGCCTACGGAGCGATGCGGCGGCGCGGGATGCTCGCCTCCGGGCTGACCGAGCGCGCCGTCGCCGAGGTGCTCGAGGAGTCGCTCGACGACCTGCGCGACGAGCCCGACCCGAGGAAGGCCGTCATCCGTACCTACGCGCGCATGGAGCGTGTCTTCCGAGCCCACGGCCTGCCCCGGAAGCCGTTCGAGGCGCCGCTCGAGTACCTGGAGCGCATGCTTGGCGCGGTGGAGGCGAGCGCGTACTCCGTGCGGCGGCTGACTCAGCTCTTCGAACGGGCGCGATTCAGTGAGCACGAGGTCGACGTGGGCATGCGCGACGAGGCGATCGAGGCGCTCGTCGCGCTGCGCGAGGAGCTCGCGACGACGTGACCCGCGTCGTTCTCGGCGGGCTCGGCGGCGCGTTCCTCGCCACGATCGCGCTGTTCGTCGTCCGCCGCGTCCTGCCCGAGCACCGCGAGCTCGAGCTCGACGTGTACGCGCTCGTGCTCGGCGCGCTCGCCCTGCTGGGGCTGGTCTCCTGGCTGCGTCGAGACACCCCGCGCGGCGAGTCGCTGCTGCAGCGAGCGCTCGAGCGGCACGAGCAGGAGCCGGAGACGCCGCCCGAGCTCGCACGCATGGAGCGCGTGGTCGTCATGAGCGCCGCGCAGCAGTTCGATCTCCACTACCGTCTGCGCCCGGTGCTGCGCGAGATCGCGCTGGCGCGGCTGGCCGAGCGCGGGCTGCAGCTGGACAGCGGCAGCCCGGCCGTCCGGGAGGATCTCGGCTCGGAGCTCTGGGAGCTGCTGCGGCCCGATCGGCCGGCGCCCGAGGACAGGCACCGGCGTGGTGTCGGCCTCGACGGGATCGAGC
>JBKPFD010000156.1:0-4601 GCA_046729155.1 Actinomycetota bacterium | reverse complement strand
AGCCAACCGAGCCACTGGGCCTCGTCGCGGCCCGTCCAGATGGTCGGGTCGCGCTCCCAGATCCGTTCGACGATCTCTGCGGGGGCGATCTCAGGCAGAGACGAGCTCGCCCCGCTTGGCGCGGATTCCGTCGAGCAGCTCCTCGAACGAGTCGGTGAACTTCTGGACGCCTTCGACCTCGAGCGTCCGTGTGACGTCGTCGTACGAGACGCCTGCCGCCTCGACCTGCTCGAAGACGCGGTGTGCCTCGTCGACATCCCGCTCCAGCGTGAGCGCGACCTCGCCGTGGTCCTGGAAGGCCTGGATCGTCTCCTCGGGCATGGTGTTCACGGTCTCGGGGCCGATCAGCTCCTCCACGTACAGCACGTCGCGGTAAGCCGGGTTCTTCGTCGACGTCGACGCCCAGAGGCACCACTGCTTCGAGGCGCCCTTCGCCTCGAGCGCGTCCCACCGCTCGCCGGAGAAGACCTCTTTCCAGTTCTGGTACGCGAGCTTTGCGTTCGCGATCGCGAGCTTCCCTTTCAGCTCGGTCTTGCCGACCTCGTCGAGCCGCCGGTCGGCCTCCGTGTCCACGCGCGAGACGAAGAAGCTCGCGACCGAGGCGACCTTCGACGGATCGCCGCCCGACTCGACGAGACGCTCGAGGCCGCGGATGTAGGCCTCGGCGACCTCGCCGTAGCGGTCGAGCCCGAAAGTCAGCGTCACGTTGATGTTCCGGCCGCGGGCGATCATCTCCTCGATGGCAGGCAGGCCTGCGGCCGTCGCCGGGATCTTCACGTACAGGTTCGGCCGGTCGATCCACTCGTGGAAGCGCGCCGCCTCGTCGATCGTCCCGGCAGTGTCGTGGGCGAGGTTGGGGTCGACCTCCATCGAGACGTAGCCGTCCTTGCCTTCGCCGCGGTCCCAGACCGGGCGGAGCAGGTCGCAGGCGTCCTCGATGTCGCGTACCGCAAGCTGCAGGAAGACCTCCTTGAGGTCGGTCTCGCCGTTCAGCACCTCGCGCAGCTGCTCGTCGTACCAGTCGCCCTCCGACATCGCCTTCTGGAAGATCGTCGGGTTCGACGTGACGCCGACGACGGCGTCCTCCTCCATCATCCGAGCGAGCTCGCCCGTCTCGAGCCACTCGCGCGAGAGCGAGTCGATCCAGACCGATTGTCCGAGCGCAGATAGCTGGTGAAGTCTCGATTCAGCCATGCATCTCCTCTAGTTTCCGGACCTTGCCAAGCCTACGCACGTAACGCTCGCCTCCGTCGAACCGCGCTGCAAGAAACGCACGAATCAGCTCGCCGACGAGCTCAGGCCCCACCACCTCGGAGCCGATGCAGAGCACGTTCATGTCGTCGTGCTCGACTCCCTGGTGCGCCGAGTACGTGTCGTGGCACGTCGCCGCACGGATACCTGTGAGTTTGCTCGCCGCGACCGAGGCGCCAACCCCCGAGCCGCAAACCAGGACACCGCGTTCGGCGCCGCCGCCCCGGATGGCATCGCCCACCTCCCGCGCCTTGTCCGGGTAGTCGATCATCGGCTCGGGAGCGTCGACGCCGAGGTCGATGGGCTCGTGGCCCGCACGCACAACCTCTTCGAGGACCCGGTCCCGCAGCTTGACCCCGCGGTGATCGAACGCGACGGCGACCCGCATCGAGAAGTTACGTTACACGGATGGACGAGCCAGCTTTCTGGCGCGAGCTGGGCCAACAGCTACGCGTCGACTCCGTCCGCGCTGCGGCCGTCACCAACTCGGGCCACCCCACGTCGTCGATGTCCGCGGCCGACCTGATGGCAGTCCTGCTCGCGAAGTACCTGCGCTACGACTTCGACAGCCCGGATGACCCGCGGAACGACCACCTCGTCTTCTCGAAGGGCCACGCCTCTCCGCTGCTCTACTCGCTCTACAAGGCGGCCGGCGCGATCCGCGACGAGGAGCTGCTCACGTTCCGTCAGTTCGGCAGCCGGCTCGAGGGGCATCCGACGCCGATCGTCCCCTGGGTCGACGTCGCCACCGGCTCGCTCGGCCAGGGCCTCCCGTACGGCGTGGGCATCGCGCTCGCCGGCAAGCACCTCGACCGGATCCCCTACCGCGTCTGGGTCCTCTGCGGCGACAGCGAGATCGCCGAGGGCTCGGTGTGGGAGGCGTTCGAGCACGCAGCGCACTCGACCCTCGACAACCTGACGGCGATCATCGACGTGAACCGGCTGGGCCAGCGCGGCGAGACGATGCACGGCTGGGACCTCGAGAGCTACACGTCGCGCGCCGAGGCGTTCGGCTGGCACGCGATCGCGATCGACGGGCACGACGTCGAGGCGATCGACCGCGCCTACGCGGAGGCGATCGCGACCGAGGGCCGGCCGACGGTGATCGTCGCGAAGACGATCAAGGGCAAGGGCGTCAAGGCCGTCGAGGACAAGGAGGGCATGCACGGCAAGGCGCTCGACGACCCTGACGCCGCGGTCGCCGAGCTCGGCGGCGTTCGCAACATCACGGTCGACGTCGCGAAGCCGGACCTCGACGCCGAGCCGAACGTCTTCGCGGCGAGCGGCTCGCTGCAACTGCCTGTCTACGAGCCCGGAGAGGAGGTCGCCACGCGAAAGGCTTACGGCGACGCGCTGGCGGCGCTCGGCGACGCCCGGGGTGACGTCGTCGCGCTCGACGGCGAAGTCTCGAACTCGACCTACGCCGAGATCTTCGCCGAGACGCACCCGGAGCGGTACTTCGAGATGTTCATCGCCGAGCAGCAGATGGTCGCCGCCGCGGTCGGCATCCAGGTGCGCGGTTGGAAGCCGTTCGCCTCGACCTTCGCGGCCTTCTTCACGCGCGCCTACGACTTCATCCGCATGGCCGCGATCAGCCGCGCGAACATCAAGCTCTGCGGCTCGCACGCGGGCGTCTCGATCGGCGAGGACGGGCCCTCGCAGATGGGGCTCGAGGATCTCGCGGCCTTCCGCGCCGTCCACGGGTCGACGGTCCTGTACCCCTCGGACGCGAACCAGACGGCCAAGCTCGTCGAGGAGATGGCCGAGACCGACGGCATCGTCTACATGCGCACGACCCGCGCGGCGACACCCGTGATCTACGACGCCGACGACGAGTTCCGGGTCGGCGGCAGCCGTGTGCTCCGTTCGTCGGACGACGACGAGGTCGCGATCATCGCCGCGGGCATCACGCTGCACGAGGCGCTCAAGGCAGCCGAGACGCTGGCCGGCGAGAGCCTGAACGCGCGCGTGATCGACCTCTACTCCGTGAAGCCGGTCGACCGCGAGACGCTGCTGCTCGCGGCCGAGTCGACCGGAGGCAGGTTCGTCGTCGCCGAGGACCACTGGGCGGAAGGCGGGCTCGGCGAGGCAGTGCTGTCCGCGCTCGCCGACTCGGACGAGCGGCCCCGGATCGCCCACCTCGCCGTGCGCGAGATGCCGACCTCGGGGACACCCGCGGAGCTTCTCTCCGCGGCGGGGATCGACGCCCAGCACATCGCCGAGGCGGCTCGGCAGCTCGTCGGCGCAGCGGTTCGCGCTTGAGACCGCGCGAGCGGTCGGTCGACGTCGCCGACACGAAGCTCCTCCTCCGCGAGTGGGAGGCCGGTGGCCCTCCCGTGCTCTTCTGGCATGCGCTCGGCGACCACTCGAGCATGCAGATGATCGAGACGGCGCCGATCCTCGCCAGGTGGTTCGGCTACCGCGTGATCGGCATCGACGCGCCCGGCTTCGGAGGCTCCGAGCGCCTGCCGGACGAGGCGTACCGCATCCCGGCTCTCGTCGAGCTGGCCGGCGAGCTCCTCACTGCGCTCGAGCTCGACCGGCCCGTTTGGAGCGGCTCGTCGTGGGGCGCGATCGTCGGCCTGCACTTCGCGGCGGCACACTCCGAGCAGCTCGCGGGGCTGCAGCTGCTCGACGGCGGCTACCTGCATTCGACCGACGGCAAGACCCTCGACGAGCTCAAGGACTACTGGCGGGGTCAGGACGGCTTTCGCTACGAGAGCTGGGACCAGCTCTTCGAGGACGCGCGCCGCTACTTCGGCCGCTGGTCGCCCGAGCTCGAGGCCTACGTGCGGGCGTCGTTCCGGGAGGAGGACGGCGCGGTCGTCTCGATCATGGGGACGGACGTCTACGCCGCCGCCATCTACGGGGTCGAGCAGTCGCCGCCGTGGGAGTCACTTCGCCGGCTCGGCGAGAGCGGGCTCCCGGTGCTGCTCCTGGCGGCCGACGAGGTGCCGGCGGAGCTCGAGGAGCGCCGTGCTTCCGGCCTCGAGCGCTTCGCAGAGCTCGTCCCGCAGGCCGAAATCCGCGTCGTCCCCGGCGCGCCCCACTTCCTGCTCGAGAGCCGTCCCGGAGAGGTCGCCCGGATGATGGGCGGTTGGCTGGAAGCGCTCCCCTACGCTTAGGCGCATGGCTGTGGTGACCGCGACGAATCTCCGCAAGGAGCTCTCCGGGGAGCCGCTCTTCGACGGAGTCTCCTTCAAGGTCGAGCGCCGCGACCGCGTCTCACTCTCCGGCCCGAACGGCGCCGGCAAGACGACGCTGCTGCGCATGCTCAACGGCGAGACGGAGGTCCACGGCGGCGAGCTTGCCTTCGCAAAAGGCACGCGCGTTGCGTTGCACGACCAGCG
>JBKPFD010000155.1:0-2479 GCA_046729155.1 Actinomycetota bacterium | reverse complement strand
CTTCGTGTTGTTGAGAAGCGACACGGCCGAAGCGCCGATGTCGTTCTGCTCCCACGTGTAGTAGAGCGTGTCGCCGTCCTCGTCGGTGGCGCTCGCAGTGAGCGCGAACGGCGTGCGGAGCGGGATCGTCGCGGGGCCGGGGACAGTCAGGACCGGAGCGTGATTCCCCGTCGGCGTGATCGTGCCCATGTTGTCGACCGGGCCGCCCTTGTCGGTCTCGCCCGTGAAGCCGGACGCGGTCCCGGTGAAGTTCTCCGTCTGCAAGAGGACCGGCAAGTTGGTCGCGGCGAGAGTCCCGCCGTACGTGACGTTGAAGCCGGTGTTATTGAACGTGCCGCCGCCGAAGCCCGCGACCGTGGCCGTTCCCCCGGCGGGGAGCAGCGGGATCAGCGCCGCCTGGATGTCCGCGGCGGTGTAGTTGACGCCGAACGTGATCGGTCCCGACTCATTGCCGCCGTAATCGAGCCGGAACGAGTCGGCGGCCCCGCCATGGTTTGTCTCCTCCACCGACGCGAAGCAACCACTGCAGGCGAGATCGACGATCTCGATGTTCGGCACATCGACGCCGGCCGAGGCCCCGCCGTACGTGACGGTGAAGCCGGGCCCTGCCGAGCCGGTGACGGTCACTGTTCCGGCGAAGCCGGGGATGTTGTTGATGGCCGTGGTCAGGTTCGCGTCGTTGTACGCAAGCCCGGTTCCGCCGATCAGCACCGAGTCGTTGCCGCCGATCCGCACCTTGAACGGCGAGTAGTACGTCGCCGACCCGCCGCCCGAGTTCGTCAGGCCCGTGCAGTCGAGCGCGTACTGGAACGTCCTCGTCGACGGGACGTTCGTGATCGTGAACGTGCCGTTGTAGCCGGCAACGGCGACGCCGGAGATCGTCACAACGTCGCCGACCGTCCGGTTGTGCACCGCCGTCGTCCGGATCGTCGCGGTGCCGGCCGAGCAGCTAGCACCGGGTGTCCCCGGCGTGGCCGTTCCGCCGCCCGACACCGGAAGCCCCGTCACGCCGAGCGTGTACTGGAACGACCGCGTCGTCGGGACGGCCGTGACCGTGAACGTGCCGTTGTACTGGGCCTCTGCGACGCCCGCGACAGTCACGCTGTCGCCGACCTGGAGCGCGTGCGTCACCGAGGTGGCGATCGTCACCGTATTGCCCGTCTCCGAGGCCCCGCCGCGCGAGGTCGAGCTCGGAGGTGCGTTGATGTTCACGCTCAGGGGCGAGATGCCGTTGACCCGCGAGTACCCGGGCCCGAAGGTCACGACCTGCACCTCGTTGCCGCCGCCGAAGTGGCGGAGCGAAACCGTGTGCACCTCGTTGATCGCGGCCTGGCTCGAAGAAACGTAGTTGTTGATCTCCTGCTGGCTGCGCTGCGAGAAGTAGCCGTCGCTGTGCGGCTGCTCGTCGTCGGTCAGGCAGATGCCCGCGTAGGCCATGATCGACTGGCCGCTGCCGGGCTCGACCGAGTTCGCCGCGTTGCGGTTTCCGCCGGAGCAGTTCAGCTGGTTGCCGTTGAACGTGTGGTTGCCCGCGAACTGGTGGCCCATCTCATGGGCCACGTAGTCGATGGCGAAGAAGTCGCCCGTCGGCGTCGGGATGCCCGTGCAGCCGCCGGCCTTGTTCGACCGGCCGACGACGCCGAGGTTGGCGACACCGCCGCCCGGCTGGCCGAGCGCGAGGTGACCGATGTCGTAGTTGCTCGCACCGATGATCTGGCCGATCACGTGCCGGGCGCGGGTCGTGCTCGAGCAGCCCGTGACCTGAGACTGGGTGAAGCAGGCCGCGGCTCCGCACGGCCCGTTGGGAGCGGTGGCCTGAGCGTAGGTGTCGAAGTTGAGCAGCTCATTGTTCGCGACCAGCTGCATGCGGATGGTCAGGTCGTCCTCGTAGGGCTGGTTGACGCGGTTCATGAGCGCGACCTTCGCGGCGGTCGTGTTGCCCAGGTGATAGGCGGCGTAGCCGGGGTCGGTGATCAGGGCGAGCCGGTAATTCCGCAGGTTCTCGCCCGTCGAGGGGATCGAACGCCGGCTGACCGCGAAATCTCCAGCGGGGATCTCGCGCTCGACGAACGTGCCGTGCACGTTCTTCGCGTCACGGCCGAAGTAGCTCGCGTAGACGCTCGGGTTCCGCGCGATGAAGTACGGGTCGATGTACCAGGCGCCGCTCGACGAGCGGACGGAGGCGTGGAAGCCGAGCGGGCTCAGGTCGGCGTGGATCGTCGCGCTGGATCCGTGAGCCCGCGGCCGCGGTAGGTCTTGATCTCCGGATGGCGCTTGGCCAGCCCGGGCGCCATGATCGCCGACTCCTGAAGCGCGAAGAGCTGAAAGGTGTCGTTCGGCGCCGGCAGCGAGACGACGAGCGGGCTTGTGCGCGCCGCGGCCGTCCGCTCGCGCGGCGCCAGAGCCAGCACACCCCGGAGGTCAGCGGTATCCAGCGTGAGGGCTCGAAACTCCCGCGCGTGCACGGCCACGCTCCTGC
>JBKPFD010000154.1:0-4629 GCA_046729155.1 Actinomycetota bacterium | reverse complement strand
GACGAGCACCGAGCGCATCTCGATCAGCCATGAAGAGACCTTCCCGCAGGACATCGCCGACCGCGAGCGGCTGAAGGACGAGCTGAGACGCATGGCGGCGCGCCTTTCCGAGCATCTGCAGCGCAGCGGCGAGACAGCGCGGACGGTGACGACGAAGGTGCGCTACACGGACTTCTCGATCCGCAGCCGCTCCACGTCACTCGCGGTCGGCACGGACGACGGCGACCGCATCGCCGAGCTCGCCTGCGCGCTCCTCGACCGTGCGCTCGACGACCGCCCTGGCGCGCTACGGCTCGTCGGCGTCGGCGTCTCCGGCCTCGAGCCGCACCGGCAGCTGGCGCTCGTCTAGTCCGCGCCGCCCCAACGGAAGCCCGTCGGGCTCGGAGCCGGCGTGAGCGGGCTCTCGGGCAGGCCGGGCCTCGCCTCGGTCGCGTTGTAGCCGCCAGGAGCGACGTCGTTCGGCGAGTCGGGGTGGAACAGCGACGCGAGGTACTGGATCTGGCCCCGCCCCGGCCCGAGCTCGAACTGGCCCCCGCCGTAGAGGAGCATGTCTCGCTCGGCGGCGTAGTCGTAGGCCTCGAAGAGGCGGCGCACGCTCCCGAAGCGCGACGGCTTGATGTTCAGCGCGCGCGGCGGCCACGGCGCCGCCTCGATGTCCTCGACCGAGTGGATCGGCGCGTCCCAGGTCACGCGCTCGGCGTGCGGTTCGAGGATCGGCCTCGTCTCGTCCGAGACTGCGGGATCCTCGATCCAGGCCTCGGGGAACGTCTCGACGACTTGGCGGTAGAGCTCCGGATCGGGCGGCTGGTCGACCGGCGTGCCCTTGTAGGCGCCCTTGAGGTCGACGGAGTCCACCGCGCCGGTCGCGGCCAGCTCGGCGAAGACCGCCTCGTCCCACGAGCTGGTCGGGTCGAGCTTGAAGCGCAGGCCCGGGTAGAGATCGAGCCAAGGCCGCAGCTGCGCCGCCGACGGCGGGTCGGCGAGGCGCTTCGAGGCGACGAACGTGACCGGCCGCGGCTCGCGTCCCAGCACGTCCGCGAGCGAACGGCCTGCCTGCCGGATCGCCAGGTCGAGCGCCGCGCTCTCGAAGGCCCAGCGCCTGTAGTCGCTGTACGCCTCGAGCCCGGGCTCGTCCTCGAAGAGCGTCAGTCGCTGCAGGAGCTCGGAGAAGGAGTCGATCCTGTGCGAGCCGGCCAGTGGGAGCTCGCCGGGCGGCGGATGGTTCTCGGCCGTGTACGTGACGTCCTCGCCGATGCCCTCCTCGCCGCCCCCGCGGAGGCGCACGACGGTCGTGACGCGCGTGAACTCAGGCGAGATCGAGAGCTCTAGGCGCTCGAGAGCGTACGAGTCGACCTCGAGCGGGAGGTCGGCGACTGCGTCGTACGTGGCCAGGGCTACGCCGGCGGTGTCGGTGGTTGAGCTGGCGCCGGCTCCCGCCCGCGCCGCAGGCCGAGCAGACGCGCGTCGTTGTACGCGAGATACGCCGCGAGCAGCGCCACGAACAGTGCGAAGAGGCCGTGCAACCCATGCAGCCAGCCGCTGCCTGGATCGTCGTCGGGCGGCGCGAGGAAGATCTGCACCGTCCCGAACAGGACGAGGAAGAAGCTCCAGCCGACCCACTTCCAGAAGCCCCAGAAGGCGACGAGCGACGACAGGAAGACTATGACCTCCGAGCCGTGGACGACGAAGCCGCCCGTGAACCCGTGCGCGTCGAGCGCGCCCTCGCCTGCACCGGACGCGTAGGAGGCAATGAAGTAGGCCTGCAGGAAGACGCCAATCACGATGATCGACGCGAAGACGAGATGAACCCAGGTGGCGATTCGGTTTCTCATGGCGCGTGACCTTATCCCGCGAGGTCGGACAACCTGACTACTAGGATCGCGGCGTGGTCCTGTCCGACCGGACGATCAAGCGGCTCCTCGACGAGGGACGGATCGAGATCGATCCCTACGACCCTGAGCTGCTCCAGCCCTCGAGCGTCGACGTGCGCGTCGACCGCTTCTTCCGCGTGTTCCACAACGCGCGCTACCCGTTCATCGACGTCCGCGAGCCGCAGGAGGACCTGACCGAGCTCGTCGAGATCGACGACGAGCGGCCCTTCATCCTCCACCCGGGCGAGTTCGTGCTCGGCTCGACGCTGGAGCGGATCCGGCTGCCTGACGACCTCGTCGCCCGGCTGGAGGGGAAAAGCTCGCTGGGCCGCCTCGGACTGCTCATCCACTCCACGGCAGGGTTCATCGATCCCGGCTGGGACGGTCACGTGACGCTCGAGCTGTCGAACGTCGCGAACCTTCCGATCACGATCTACTACGGGATGAAGATCGGCCAGCTCTCCTTCATGCAGCTCACCGAGGCCGCCGAGACGCCGTACGGAGCGGGTGAGCTCGGCTCGAAGTACCAGGGGCAGGCGGGGCCGACTCCGAGCCGGTACTGGCAGAACTTCGAGCGCGAAGCCAAGGCGAAGACGACGTGATCCTCGTCACCGGGGCGAACGGCTTCGTCGGGCACCACGTCATCCGCGCGCTCCGCGAGCAGGACCGGCCCGTCCGCGGGCTCGTCCGCGACGCGCGCAAGGCCGAGCAGTTGCAGAGCTGGGGCGTCGAGCTCGTGCAGGGAGACATGACCGACCCCGTAAGCCTGCGCCGGGCCGTGGAGGGGGTCGAGACTGTCGTCCACCTGGTCGCGATCCGGCAGGGCAAGTCGGAGGACTTCGAGCGGATCATGATCCGAGGCACGCGCGACCTGCTCGCGGCGGCGAAAGGGGCCGGCGTCGAGCGGTTCGTGCACATGAGCGCGCTCGGCACGAGCGAGCAGTCGAAGGACGTCGTGCCCTACTACGGCGCCAAGTGGGCGATGGAGCAGGACGTCCAGGCGTCGGGGTTGCCGTTCGTGATCTTCCGGCCCTGCCTCGCCTTCGGTCCCGACGGCGGCATCTTGCCGACGTTCCGCAAGCTGGCGAAGGTCGCGCCGGTGACGCCGATCATCGGCTCGGGCGAGCAGCGCATCCAGCCGATCTGGGTGGACGATGTCGCGGCCTACTTCGCCAGGGGGATCGTCGAGCAGGCGGCGACGAACCGCACGTTCGAGCTCGGCGGGCCGGATATCGTCAGCTGGAACGAGTTCTGGGCGCGGCTGAAGCAGGCACTCGGTGTGCGGCGGCCGAGCGTGCACATGCCCGTCGGCTTCATGCGCCTGAACGCGCTCGTCACGGAGCGCCTGCCGGGCGACATCCCGCTCACGCGCGACCTCCTGACGATGCTCGAGATGGAGGACAACGTCGTCACGAACGACGACGCAGTACAGACGTTCCAGCTGCCGCTGCTGCCGCTCGACGACCAGCTGCGCCGCGCCGCGGCCTAGAGCGGTCGCAGTCGACCCCGACGTGCCGACTGGTCAGTTCCGACGGATCGCGGGCTGAGCCCGCGATCCTGAGGCGGCGCCGCGTGCGGCGCCTCAGGCCCCGCTGCCGCAGACCTCGAAGTCGAGGCCCGACTCACGCACCTGGCGCGCGCTCTCCAGGCTTGCCTCGCGGTAGCGCCTCGCCGCTTCGTTCGCCGCGTCGTTGTCTCCCTCGCGTAGGGCGGCGATCGTCTTCTCGAGGTGCGGCTCCGCGTCGACGATGTCCGCGATGAACTCCTCGGCGACCGCGCGCTTGCCCTCCGGCGCGCCAAGCGCTTCGAGGCGGGCTCGCATGCGGCGCACGATGCGCAGCTGCTCCTCCAGGAGATCGGCTGCCCGAGCCGCGGACGGCGCCGTGCCGGCACGACGGCGCAGCCCGAGCACCTCGTTCAGTGTGTCGCGGCAGATGTCGTCGGCCTGGCGGACGTACGTCTCGACGGGGAGCGTTTTGTCGGCCAACCGTCCGGGCTCGCTCGCGCTCTCGTTGCCGTTCCCACCGCCGCCGCAGCCGGCCGCGAGCGCGATGAAGACCAGAAGGGCGGCGCAGCGCACGACCCTTTCGTACCCGAAACGAGCCGGGCGTGCACGTCTCACGAAGAAGAAAGGGGGTCGGCGAACCGCCGACCCCCTGTTCCGGTCACCAGCGTTGAAGTGGTAAGGGCGCTTCCAGCCGGCCCGCTAGCTGACCGGCGGCGCTTATATCGAGCCCCCTACGCTGGCTAGGCGAATTCCCCGTAGGTCCCGGGGACACGCCCTTACCCGCTGGTACCTCCACTGCCCGTACTGGAATCTGTCAAGTCGGACCACCTCCTTTCCGCGGTAGCCGTACTGTAGCCGCTGAGTAGGACCGTCCGAAAGTGCCGACAGACATGTCCGGTGTCAGACGCCAGACGTGGCCGCTTCAGGCTCGTTCGCTGAGGATGACCGATAGCTCGAGCCCGCGGTCGAGCGGGACTGTCACGCTCTCGATCGCCGGGTCCGCCTGGCGAGCCCGCGAGTAGGCGCCGAGCGTCTCCTCGTGCGAGAGCACATTGTCGGCGATGACGAGGGCGCCCGGTTCGAGCTTGTCGCGCACGAGCTCGAACAGCCGCTCGTAGTCCTCCTTCTCGGCGTCCAAGAAGACGACGTCGAAGACATCCTGGATCTTGGGCAACTCTTCGAAGGCATCCCCCTCGACCAGCTCGACCCAGTCCTCAAGGCCCGCCTCCGAAACGTTCCGCCGCCACGCCT
>JBKPFD010000153.1:0-4684 GCA_046729155.1 Actinomycetota bacterium | reverse complement strand
CGGCGATCGCACCCAACCACCAGAGAGGAACCCAATGGCAGTCAGCATGCGAGAGCTCCTGGAGGCCGGAGTCCACTTCGGTCACCAGACTCGACGCTGGGACCCCAAGATGCGCCGATTCATCTTCGGCGAGCGCGGGGGCATCTACATCATCGACTTGCAGCAGACGCTGCAGCTCCTCGAGGATGCGGCCGCGTTCGCCCGCAACCTCGCCGAGCGCGGCGGCACGGTGCTCTTCGTCGGCACGAAGAAGCAGGCGCAGGACGCGATCGAGGAGGAGGCCAAGCGCGTTGGCATGCCGTACGTGAACCACCGCTGGCTCGGCGGCCTGCTCACGAACTGGCGCACGATCTCGACCCGGATCGAGCGCCTGCACGAGCTGCGCCGCCTCAAGGAGGAGGAGCAGCTCGAGCTACTGCCGCCGAAGGAGCGCATCGCGATGCTCGCCGAGCTCGAGCGGCTGGAGAGCCACCTCGGCGGCGTCGCCGACATGAAGCGTCAGCCGGACGCCGTGCTGATCATCGACCTGCGGAAGGAGCAGATCGCCGTGCGAGAAGCGCGGCGGCTCGGCCTGCCCGTCGTGGCGCTCGTGGACACGAACTGCGACCCGGACGAGGCCGACTTCGTCATCCCAGGCAACGACGACGCCATCCGCGCCTGCAGCCTCGTCATTCGCGCTATCGCGAAGGCGATCGAGGAGGGCAAGCAGCAGGTGAAGCCGCAGGAGTTCGAACGGGCGGCGGAGCCGCCTGTCCGCGCCAGCGGACCAGGAGAGGGGGCTCCGGGGGAACCGGGAGGCTCCCCCGCGCCGGACGAGCAGCCGGTCGAGCACGAGCAGCTCGGCCAGGCGGAGAGCGCCGAGGCGACCGCTGAGGCAGAGGCCGAGACGAAGCCGGAGGAGGTGCCCGCGGAATGACCGAGATTCCAGCGGCCCTCGTCAAGGAGCTCCGCGAACGCAGCGGCGCGGGGATGATGGACTGCAAGCGCGCGCTCCAGGAGGCAGGCGGCGACATCGACGAGGCCTACCGCCTCCTGCGCGAGTGGGGTGCCGCCCAGGCCGGCAAGCGCGCCGGCCGTGAGGCGACCGAGGGGGTCGTCCTCGCGTCGATCAAGGACGGCGTCGGCACGCTGGTCGCGGTCGGCGCCGAGACCGACTTCGTCGCGAAGAACGACGAGTTCCAGGCGTTCGCGAACCGCGTGCTCGAGACGGTCGAGCAGGAAGGCCCCGAGGCCGTCGAGTCGCTCGACGACGAGCGCACGGACCTCATCGCAAAGATCGGTGAGAACATCGTCGTCCGCGGCGCCGCTCGGCTCGAGGCCAGCGACGGCGAACGCCTTGCCGAGTACGTGCACCGGCCCGCGAACAAGATCGGCGTTCTCGTCAAGGTCGAGGGCGGCGACGAGCAGGCCGCACGGCGGCTCGCGATGCACATCGCCTCGGCCGCTCCGCGCTGGCAAACGCGCGAGGACGTGCCTGCGGAAGAGGTCGAGGCCGAGCGGCGGCTCTTCGCGGGATCGGACGAGGTGCAGTCGAAGCCCGAGCAGGCCCGCGACAAGATCGTCGAAGGCATGCTCAACAAGCGCTTCTTCGCCGCGTATCCCGGCGGCGCGCTCCTAGATCAGCCCTGGATCCACGACACGGGCAAGACCGTCGCGCAGGCGCTCGACGAGGATGGGGTCAAGATCCTCGAGTTCGCGCGCTACGCGCTCGCCGAGTGACGTCCCGCCCGCAGGCGCAGACCGTCGCGGCCGGAAGCGAGCGGCCCGTCTTCAGCCGTGTTCTCCTCAAGATCTCCGGCGAGGCGCTGATGGGAGAGCAGGAGTACGGGCTCGACCTGGCGCGGATCGAGGAGATCGCCGGCGAGGTCGTCGACGTGCACCGGACCGGGGTGGAGGTGGCGATCGTCGTCGGCGCGGGGAACATCTACCGGGGCATGGCGGCCGCCGCCGAGGGCATGGACCGCGCGACCGCCGACTACGCGGGCATGCTCGCGACAGTCCTGAACTCACTCGCGCTGCAGGACGTTCTCGAGCGGCTCGGCGCGCAGACGCGGATCCTGTCGGCGATCAACGTCGCCGAGGTCGCCGAGCCGTACATCCGCCGGCGCGGGATCCGCCACCTCGAGAAGGGCCGGATCGTCATCTTCGCGGCGGGGACGGGCAACCCGTTCTTCACGACGGACACGGCGGCCGCATTGCGCGCGCTCGAGATCGGCGCCGAGGCGATCCTGATGGCGAAGCACGCGGTGGAGGGGGTTTACGACGGGGACCCGCACGAGGACGCGGGGGCCGAGTTCCTCCCCGAGCTCACGCATCTCGAGGCGATCGAGCGCGGGCTGAAGGTGATGGACACGACCGCGATCTCGCTCTGCATGGACAACCGCGTGCCGATTCACGTCTTCGGGCTCGAGCGCGGAAACATCAGGCGCGTGATTTTTGGCGAGCGCGTCGGCACAATCATCGCGACCCCGACCGAGGAGAGCGCGTGATCGACGATCTCATCGCAGATGCGACCCGCCGCATGGACAAGTCGGTCGACTCGACGCACGAGGAGTTCAACACCGTGCGCACCGGCCGCGCGTCCGCGGCGCTGCTCGACCGCATCACGGTCGACTACTACGGGCAGCCGACGCCGCTCAAGCAGCTCGCGACGATCAACGTCCCCGAGCCCCGCATGCTGACCGTCCAGCCATTCGATCCCAGCTCGCTGAAGAACATCGAGCGGGCGATCCAGGAGTCGGAGCTCGGCCTGACGCCGTCGAACGACGGGAAGGTGATCCGGCTGCCGATCCCACAGCTGACCGAGGAGCGGCGCAAGGAGCTCGTCAAGATCGTGCGCCAGATCGCCGAGGACGGGCGAGTGGCCGTGCGCAACGTGCGGCGCGACGTCGATCGGCATCTCAAAGAGCTGAAGACGAAGGGCGATGTCGGCGAGGACGAGGAGCGGCGGGCCGAGGAGCGCGTCCAGAAGCTGACGGACGAGCACACCGGCAAGATCGACGAGCTGCTCAAGCGCAAGGAAGCCGAGATCACCGAAGTCTGAGGCGCTCGCTGAGCCTCCGACGCCGGATCCGTGACCTGTTCGGGCGCGGCATGCCCGCGCTCGAGCCGTCCGAGGTGCCGCGGTCGGTCGCGATCATCATGGACGGTAACGGGCGGTGGGCCTCCCGCCGCGGCCTGCCAGTGGAGGCGGGCCACCGCGAGGGAACGCGTGCGCTGCGGCGCACCGTCGAGGCCGCGCTCGAGCTCGGCATCGAGTCGCTGACGGTCTACGCGTTCTCGACCGAGAACAGGCTGAGGCCGCCCGCCGAGGTCGACTCGCTGATGGAGATCTTCCGCGAGACGATCGACCGCGAGCTGCCGGACCTCGCGAAGCAGGGCGTCCGCACGCGCTTCATCGGCCGGCGCAACCGCGCGTCCGACGAGCTCCAGGAGCGCATGGCCGCCCTCGAGCTCGAGACCGCCGACCGCACGCGGCTCGAGCTCTGGATCGCGTTCGACTACGGCGGGCGCGCAGAGATCGCGGACGCTGCGCGGCGCCTGGCGGCCGCCGACATCGCACCCGAGGAGATCGACGAGGACGTCCTCGCCGTCTACCTGTATGCGCCCGACATGCTGGATCCCGACCTGCTGATCCGCACGTCCGGGGAGCTGCGGGTGTCGAACTTCCTGCTGTGGCAGATCGCGTACTCGGAGCTCGTCTTCGTGGAGGCGCTGTGGCCGGACTTCGGCGAGGAGGACCTGCGGCAGGCCGTGGCGGAGTACGCAGTGCGTAAGCGGCGCTTTGGCGGTCGATGAGCTCGTTCTGGTCGCGGATCCTCGTCGCTGCCGTCGGGCTGCCGCTCGTCCTCGGGCTCGTGTGGCTCGGCGGCTGGTGGCTGTTCGCGCTCGTCGCGATCGCCGCGCTGCTCGCGCTCCACGAGCTGTTCTGGATGACGCGCACGCTGCGGCCCGTAGTCCTCGCCGGGTATGTGGGCGCGCTCGCCTGCCTCCTCGGCGCGCACCTGGGCGGTCTCGACTGGGCGGCGGGCGGGTTCTTCCTCACGCTCGCCGTCGCGTTCGTCTTCAAGGGCGTGGGGGGGACGCGGCAGGCGGCCGTCGTCTCGGTCTCGGTCACGGTCTTCGGGGCGGCCTGGGTCGGGCTCGGGCTCGCGCATGCGCTCCTGCTCCGAGACATTCCGGAGCACGGGCGGCTCGCAGCGTTCACCGTGCTCCTGGCCGTCTGGTCGTCCGAGACGGCCGCGTACTTCGCGGGCCTGCTGTTCGGACGGCACAAGCTGGCGCCGACGATCTCGCCGGGGAAGACGTGGGAAGGGTTCGTCGCCGGCAGCGCGGCAGCGATCTTCACGGCGTGGATCTCGCTTTACGAGACAGGGTTCGTCGACGGCTGGCGGTCGCTCGTTCTCGGCGGCGTGATCGCGGTCGTCTCCCCGCTCGGCGACCTGTTCGAGTCCGCCCTGAAGCGGGACATGAACGTGAAGGACGCGGGCCGCCTCCTCGCCGGCCACGGCGGGATGCTCGACCGCATCGACGCGCTGCTCTTCTCCGCGGTGGCCGCGTACTACGTCATTGCCGCCTTCGGCCAGGCCTGACCCGGCCATGTTCCTCGGGCCGGCCGCAAAGCGGCCTGTCCGTGCTGCCTACGGCAGCACGGATGTGGGGAAGGGGTTTGGGGGAACCGGGA
>JBKPFD010000152.1:0-7249 GCA_046729155.1 Actinomycetota bacterium | reverse complement strand
GGTTGACGACGCTGACCTGCCCGCTGACGATGTTGGCGACGTACGCCTTGTTGCCCTGCGTGACGCCCTGGATGCCGGTCGCGACGGGCATCGTGATCGCCGGCGCGCGGATCTCCCGCTGGATCGCCCCGGTCTCCGGGTTGACGATGCCGATCGAGCCCGCGACTCCGAGACCCTTGAAGACGTTCGGGACGACCATCTTCGAGCCGTCGGACGTCAGCCACTGAGCGTGGGGATGATTCCGTCCCTGGCCTGTCGGGTCGCTGTCGACGATGGTCTGCACGGCGGAGAAGCCTGGGTCGACCAGTCGCACGAAGTTGTCGCGAGCGCTGAGCGGGAGCGTCAGATGACCGTGCTGGGCCGAGCGCTCGTTCGGGTTCGTGACGGTGTGGGTCGGCGCGTCACCAACTTCGACCGTCGTGAGCACGTCACCGTTCGCGCGGGCGATCTTGTTGTGCCAGCGCCCGAACCAGTGGCCGTTGTAGACGACGCGATGACGTGTGTCCGTCCACATGTTGTGCGGGTTGTCCCAGCGCCCGCGCGCCTGCGGATCGAGGCCGTCCACCTCACGCTCGACGTTGAACGTAGCCGCGTCGACGACCGAGATCGTTCCTGGCTTGGGAACGCCGCGCTCGTCGGCCTGGCCGGGCACCGCCTCGAACTGCGTGTCGATCCAGACCTCGCCGACACCCGGCACGGAGGGCCGGAACTCGTCGGCGAAGCCACCGATGTCCCACTTCTGCAACTTCTGGGCGTCCGTCGCCGCGATCGCGGGCAGAACAGAGAGCACCGTTCCGGCCGGCAGTGAATCGACGCCGAGATGACCGATGAACGGCAGTTGCTGGGACGTCACCGGCGGAACGTTTCCGCTCGCGTCGGTGACCGCAACCACCCCAGTCATGTACGGATGCACCTTGCACAGGAACAGGTAGACGCCTGGACGGTCGAACGTCGCCGAGGCGACTCCGCCGCTGCGCGCCTGGTCCTGATCGGTCGCAAGCTGCGAGCCCACGGGCTTGATCACGAGCGTCGCGGTGTGCCGTGTGTTCGTGAGCTCACCGGCGACGAAGTCGACGCGCCCACCGACGGGCACGCTCGTCACCGACTCGCCGGTCCGCTCGCTGCGGAACCAGTTTCCGGGCTCGTCGGAGAGCTGCATGATGTCGCGGTCGGTGTCCGAGCTCCCGCTGTCGGCGGACGGCGTGGACGTGGCGCCGAGACATGCGAGGTGCTGTGCCACCGTGTGCCCCTGGTGACCGGAACAAGCCGTCGACTGCGGCACGCTCGCGGCTTCGGCATGGCCGTCGCTGCCCCAAGGCACCAGGGCGATCGCTCCAAGCGCCAGCGCCGCGATGAATCCGAGCGCGGCGAACCGCGCTCCTCTTCTGACTTCCATTTTCGAGTAAGACCTCCCCGAAAGTCGGCGGCGATCCCTCCATCGCCGACATTTCATTTCCCATCCGGGTCTATACGGGCGAGCACCTCGACCGGTTTGCCCCCTTCAGGCCGGCTCACGCGGCTTTGACGCGGCGGCGTAACCCGTCTTCTGCGTAGTCGCTTAGCCGGTGCGGCGGCAGCGGACGACGAGGTACAGAGGTACCGCCTCCCCGCCGCCCTTCGATTCGTACCAGCCCGGTTCGGGCTCCGGCTCCGCGATGCGTTCAACGGCGAGGCCGTGGTCGGCGAGCGCGTTGAGGTAGGTCGAGAGCGTGCGGTGGTTCGCGCCGACCTTGCCGCGGAAGCCCGGGTTGTCGGCGAGCCACCAGCCTTCCTCGAAGTAGCCGCGTCCGGGCGGCCAGCTGCTCGGCGCGTCCGGGCCGGAGCCCGGGAAGCACGGATGCACGATCGAACAGACGAACCAACCGCCGGGCTCGAGGGCCCGGGCGGCGGTCGCGAGCGCACCGTCGAGGTCGTCGATGTCCGAGAGCCCGAAGTGGCAGACGATGCCGTCGAAGCGCTCATCGGCGAGGGCGTCCGGCGCGGTGACGTCGGCGTGGACGTACGTGATTCCGAGCGGGGCCTCCGCCTCGGCGGCGCGCGCCTTCTCGAGCAGCCGGGTCGAGAGGTCGACGCCGACGACGGAGGCGCCTTGCCGCGCGAGCTCGCGGCTGACGCGGCCCTGCCCGCAGGCGAGCTCGAGCACGCGCGCACCCGAGACCTCGCCCGCCAGCGCGAATACCGCCGCGGCGACGGAATCGCCGACGTCGTCCCCGACGAAGTCGTCGTAGAAATCCGCGATCTCGTCGTAGCGCGTACCCACGGCGCCCTCTAGACCAGCTCGTTCGAGCGCACGGCCAACTCGTGGTCTCGTTCGGTGATCGCGTTCCGCACGTGCGTCCACCAGCGCAGCTTCACACGGTTCCAGTGGATCTCGATGTCCGGGTGATGCCCCTCGCGCTCGGCCAGCGCGCCGACTCGGTTGACGAAAGCGAGCGCCTCGGCGAAGTCCCGGAAGGCGTATTCACGCTCCAGCGCACCTTTAACTTCCGCGTAACCGTCGGGTAACTGCACCGGCTCTAGTATCGCGGCGAAGCGAAAACCGTTTGCCTCTGCTTCAACGAAGGAAGAGTCGAACAGTTCAAAGGAGGATGATGTCTCGAATTCGAGTTCTGCTCGCCGGTGCCGCTGTCGCGCTCGTGGCCGCCGCGCCGACCACGGCCGGCCCCTCGATGACGCCGGTGAAGCTGACCGGCACGGTCGGTCCCGGCTTCACGATCACGCTCAAGAAGGCCGGCGTGCAGGTGCGCACGCTCAAGGCCGGCCGCTACACGATCACCGTCAGCGACAAGTCGAACATTCACGACTTCCACCTCAAGGGCCCGGGTGTCAACCGCGTCATCACCGGGACGCCGTTCAAGGGCACGAAGTCCGTGACCGTGACCCTCAAGAGGGGCACGTACACCTACGTCTGCGACCCGCACGCGTCCACGATGAAGAAGACGTTCCGGGTCACCTAGTTCTTTCTCCCCATGCGTGCCGGCCGCCTTCGGGGGGGTGGCCGGCCTCCTTTTTCATCGGGTCCCCGCGGTTCGCAGGCTCGCGCCCGGATCGCGGGGCTCGAGCCCGAACGTCGCCTCCGGCTCCTCGCTTCCGTCGATTAGCCGCGCGACGTACTCGGCGAGCGCGGGCCCGTGCTTGAAGCCGTGGCCCGACCCGCCGCCGAGCAGCCAGACGCCCTCGTTCTCGGGGTGTCGCGCGACGATGAAGTTCGTGTCGGCGGTGAGCGAGTACGGGCAGGTGCGGGTACCGACCACCGGCGCCTCGGCGAGAGCGGGGAACCGGAAGGCGAGGTAGTCCCGCGCCGCGCGCTCGCCCTCGGCGGACGGTGAGCGGTCGTCGGCGTCCGGGTCGAACTCCGGCCCCTCGCGGTCCGGGCTTGCCTTGAAGCCGCGGCCGTCGAGGTCGCCGACGCCGTAGACGGCTCCGTCGTAGTCGACCCAGCCCGGCACCCCGGGCGTCTGCCAGTCCGCGGGCGCGCCGAAGAAGTACACGTGCTGCTTCGTCACGCGCAGGTCGACGAGACCGGGGAAGAGCCGCGCCAGCCACGCTCCGCACGCCCAGACCACGACGTCCGCCTCGAGCCGTTCGCCGCCGGCGACGACGGCCGAGCCGTCGGGCTGCGCGGGCGCCGTGACGAGCCGTGCTCCGCGCGCGACGGCCTGCTGAGCGAGCACGCGGGTCGCGTCGCGCGCCCGCAGCACGCCGGCTTCCGGCTCGAAGAGGACGAACGAGAGGCCCTCGCCGTTGAAGCTGGGAAAGAGACGCGCCGCCTCGTCAGGCGTCAGGCGCTCGTTCGGGATGCCCTCGTCGGCGAGGACGCGTTCGCTCTCCGCCTCCCATCCGTCGTCACGGGCTGCCAGCCACGCGACCCCGGCCTGGACGAGCAGCTGCGTGCCCGACTCCCGCTCGAGCTCGAGCCAGAGGTCGAGGGCGCGGCGCGCCGACTGCGTGTACCAGCGACCCGGGCCGTGCGAGAAGCGGATCAGCCGTGACTCGCCGGCTGACGCGGCCCGCACGTGCCCGGGCACGTACTGCTCGACGAGCGTCACCTCCCAGCCGGAGCCCGCGAGCCGATGCGCGAGCGAAGCCCCGAAGACGCCGGCGCCGACGACGACGGCGCTAGGCATCGAGCGGAACCTCCTCGATCTCACCGTCGCGGATCCGCCACGCCGCGAGCTCGCCCGTGTCGACGCGCAGGATCAGATAGGGCCGGTCCTGCCAGAGGCCGATGTGCTCGACGTCGGTCCGCGAGGGACGGGGCGGAGAGGACGCGTGCGAGTGGAAGACGACGAGCTCATAGCCTTCGTCCTCAAGGAACCAGACCCTGGGATCGGCCTCGAGCCGGAACCTGTACGGCGACGCCTCGGCGTTGTGCCCGCGCTCGTAGCGGACGGCCTCGCGGTCGTGGAGGACGACGAGGCCGCAGGCTTCGTTGGGCCCCTCGTCGAGGGCGTGGCGCTCCAGCTCACTGCGGATCTGCGGGGGGATGCGGATCGGCCTCAACGCGGGCCGGCGCAGAACTCGACGTAGTCGACGTACTCGGTGATCGTCGGCTCCTCGCCGCACACCGGGCAGGCTGGGTCGCGCGGGACGGCGACCTCCGTGAACGAAGCCGGGAGCGCGTCGAAGAGCAGCAGGCGCCCGACGAGCGGCTCGCCGATCCCGAGGACGAGCTTGAGTGCCTCACTGCCCTGCAGTGAGCCGATCACGCCCGGCAGGACGCCGAGAACGCCGCCTTCGGCGCAGCTCGGGGCGAGCTCAGGAGGAGGCGGCTGCGGGAAGAGGCAGCGGTAGCACGGCCCGACGCCTGGTGCGAAGACCGTCACCTGGCCCTCGAAGCGGTAGATCGACCCGTGCACGACCGGCAGCTCGTGCCAGACGGAGGCATCGTTGAGCAGGTAGCGCGTCGGGAAGTTGTCGGCGCCGTCGACGACAACGTCCCAGCCTTGATTGAGGATGCGATCGACGTTCTCGGCGGTCAGGCGCTCTGCGAACGGCACGACCTCGACGTCGGCGTTCAGCGCCGTCAGCCGCCGCGTGGCGGAGTCGACCTTCCGCTCGCCGAGCGCGGCGGTCGAGTGCAGCACCTGGCGCTGGAGGTTCGTCTCGTCGACCGTGTCGTCGTCGACGATGCCGAGCCGGCCGATCCCGGCGGCGGCGAGGTAGAGGGCCGCGGGGGAGCCCAGGCCGCCGGCGCCGATGAGGAGGACGCTCGCGTCGAGCAGTCGGCGCTGGCCCTCCACGCCGATCTCGGGGATGAGCAGGTGGCGGCTGTAGCGCTCGCTCTGTGCCTCGTCGAGCCCGGCCGGGCCCTCGACCGGGAAGCCCGCCTGCCGCCAGGCGACGATTCCGCCCGCGAGCGAGACTGCCTCGTAGCCCGCTTGCTGGAGCCCGCGCGCGGCCACGAGCGAGCGGTTCCCATGTGCGCAGTAGACGATCAGCGGGCGCTTCCGGTCGGGCGCGACGTGCGCGATGCGATCGGCGAGCTCGCCCATCGGCACGTGCACTGCGTCGGAGAGGCGGCCGCTCGCCCACTCGATCGGCTCGCGCACATCGAGCAGGAGAGGCGGCTTGTCGCCGGCGAGGCGCTCGTGCGCAGCGGCTGCGTCGATCTCGCTGTTCACGATGCTCCAAGGATAGGCCGGGCGCTACGTTGCGGTCGTGAGCGCACGAACACGTGTCGGGATCCTCGTCGCGGTTGCGGCCGCTGTCGCGGCTGCGGCGACGGTCGCCCTCGCCGTCATCTCGGGAAACGACGAGCGGCCCGGCAGCGGCCCGCGCGAGGGCGTGCCGCCGCTTGCGCTCGACCTCGGCGTCCGCACCGACCCCGAGGCGGCCGCCCTGCGCGGAGCGGAGCGCCTCTACGCGGACAAGCGGTATGACGAGGCCGAGCGCATCTTCTCGCGCTACGACACTCCCCAGGCGCAGGTCGGAGCCGCGCTCGCAGAGTGGCCCGACGCGAGCCTCGACCGGCTCGAGCGCCTCGGCGCCGACCGCCCGCGCGATGCGTTCGTGCAACTTCATCTCGGGCTCGCGCGTCTCTGGGCAGGGGAAGACTCCGGGGCGCTGACGGCCTGGCGCGCGGCGGCTCGCGTGCAGCCGGACTCGCCGTCGGCGATCAGGGCCGACGACCTCCTGCACCCGAACTTTCCGCGCGGACGGCCGTTCTTCGTGCCGAGCTTCGCGCCTCCGCCGCGCCTCGCTCGCCTGTCGCCTCCGCGGCAGCTCGCCTTCCTGCGAGCTCGTGCCCGCAGCGGCGGCGTGGAGGACAAGCTGCTCTACGGGCTCGCGTTGCAGCGGCTCGGCCGGCCCGTGTCTGCCAGGCGCGAGTACGAAGCGGCCGTCAGGCTCGCCCCGGGGAACCCGGACGCGCGCGTCGCCGCGGCCGTCGTCCGCTTCGAGAAGGCGCGACCGAGCGACGCGTTCTCGCGCCTCGGGCCGTTGACGAGGCGCTTCCCGCGCGCCCAGACCGTGCGCTTCCACCTCGGCCTGCTCCTCCTCTGGCTCGCACGCGTCCAGCCCGGCGCCGTCGAAGAGGGGAAATCGCAGCTCCGGCGCGCTCGAGCGCTCGAGCCGCGCTCCCGACTCGGCAGGGAAGCAACGACCCTGCTCGACAGTCTTGAGAGCAATGGAAGCAACTAGTCCAGATAGGACTTACGGACCGAAAGATGAGTCTTTCGGCCTATGGACGTGCAGTCATGGCGACTGAAAGACTGCCCCGTCCGGACAAGGCGTTGACAGTCCCCAAACCGCAGGTACGGTGTGACGGGGAGAGGGGGAACTTTTCGTGAGGGCAGGGGAGCAGGCTGGCACGACGACGACCCGTGATGGAGGCAGTGTCCTCCACTCGGAGGCCTGGGAGCTCCTCCAGGCAGGCCGGCAGGCCGGACGCCTCGACGCCGAGGAGGTCGCGCTCGCGCTGGACGAGCTGCACCTCGACACGGCCCAGATCGACGAGTTCTACAGCATGGTCGAGGAGCTCCAGATCGAGCTCGTCACCGCGGACGACGACGCTGCGGACGACTCGCTCGAGCCGGAGGGCCCTGATGTCTCGACGGATGCCCTGCAGCTCTTCCTGAAGGACATCGGCAAGGTCGACCTGCTCACGGCGCCGCAGGAGATCGAGCTCGCCAAGCGCATCGAGCGCGGCGACCACGAGGCCAAGCAGAACATGGTCGCGGCGAACCTGCGCCTGGTCGTCTCGATCGCCAAGCGCTACCGCAACCAGGGGCTGCCGTTCCTCGATCTG
>JBKPFD010000151.1:0-2557 GCA_046729155.1 Actinomycetota bacterium | reverse complement strand
GCCCGACTTCCCGTCCGTCGAGGGCGCCTCGCCCCCGCACCCGCCGCAGTGCACCTGCCCAGGTGCAAGCTTGATCCCCTGCTTCTCGCACTCCTCACGCATCTTGAGCTCGAGGAGCTTCTGGTACTCCGCGGACGTGATCACCTCGCTCGCGGGCGGCGGCGTCGCGTCGACGTCGATCCCGTAGTCGAAGAACTCGATGCTCATGCTCTCTTCGTCCGAGATCGGGAAATCGACCCGCCGGAGCCGGCCTTTCGCGTCGAGCGCGAGGTCGAGCGCGACTCCGTCCACTTCGGAGCCCGGCCAGAACTCGCTGAAGGCCTCCCGTACCCACTCGCGCTGGTCCTCGGGGAGACGCGCGAGGATGCGCTGGACGTCGAGTGTCGCCCAGTACCAGGTCACCGGCTCGCCGCGCTCCTCGCCCTTCTCGCGCCGAACAGCGTCGCGCGTCGTCGCCAGGAAATCGAGCAGCTCCTGGGGGCTCGACGCGAAGGGGTCGAAGAGGTCGATCGGCGCCTCCCCGGCGGGATAGGCGATCCAGCGCTTGGCGCCGAGCTCCGCGTCGATCGTCGAGTCGGGCGTGATCTCCTCGTAGACGAACGGACCGGCGACGATCGTCTTCGGGCCGCCGTCGAGTGCGTCGATGACCGCGGTGCCGTGCTCGTAGTCGAACGAGCCGGAAAGCGACGGATAGTCGTTGTACGAGACGACGATTCGAGACGAGTTGGCGGAGGCCGTGTGACCCGCTGATTGCGAGACGGCCTCGTCCGGCGAGGGTGCCGCGCCGCAGCCTGCCAGCGCGAGCGCAAAGAGGATGAGCGCGGCGAGCTTTCTCATCAGTACTTCCGCTCCTCCGGCTGCCATTTCGTGATCGTGACGGGCTTCCAGTCGAGCATCGGCCGGCCGTCGACCGAGCGCACGATCGTGTGCCGCATGTAGGTCTCGTCGTCGCGATCGGGATAGTCGTACGGGCGCGCGTGGGCTCCCCGGCTTTCCTTGCGCGCGAGGCCGGAGATGACCATGGTGTCCGCGAGCTCGAGCAGGAAGCCGAGCTCGAGTGCCTGCGTGAGGTCGTTGTTGAAGACCTCGCCCTTGTCGTCCACGACGACCCGCTCGTAGCGCTCGCGCAGGTAGCCGACGATCAGCTCCTGCTCCTGCATCTGCTTCTCGCGCCGGAAGACGCCGAAGTTCTCGTGCATCGTCGTCGCGAGGTGGTCGCGGATCGCCCACGGCCGCTCGCCGTCGCGGCGGTCGAGGAGGGTCTTCAGCTCGCGCTCGGCGTCGGCCTCGACGGAAGGAGGTACTGCGACCGTTGTGTGCGTCAGGGCCCAGTCGGCGGCGGCGGCCCCGGCGCGCTTGCCGTACGTGATCGTTTCCATCAGTGCGTTCCCGCCGAGACGGTTGGCGCCGTGGACCGAGACGCAAGCGCATTCGCCGGCTGCATACAGACCCTCGAGCTCGGTCTTCCCGTCCAGGTCCGTGTCCACGCCTCCCATGTGGTAGTGGGCTCCCGGCCGCACGGGAATCGGTTCGTGGATCGGGTCGACCCCGGCGAAGGTCATCGACAGCTCACGCGTGCCGTGAAGGCGCTCGAGGATCTTCTCCGCGCCGAGGTGGCGGAGGTCGAGCAGCACGTTGCCGTCGACGCCGCGCCCTTCGTCGATCTCGGTCTGCTCCGCGCGCGAGATGACGTCCCGGCTCGCAAGCTCCATGGCGTTCGGCGCGTAGCGCTTGAGGAACCGCTCGTCCTCGGAGTTGAGCAGGTACGCGCCCTCGCCGCGGCAACCCTCGGTAATGAGGACGCCGGTCGGCGCGAGCGTCGTCGGGTGGAACTGCATCATCTCCATGTCCTTCAGCGGCACGCCCACGCGGAGCGCCATCGCCATCCCGTCGCCCGTGCACGCGTAGGCGTTCGTCGTGCCGCTGTAGAGGCGCCCCGCGCCGCCCGTCGTCAGGATGACCGTCTTCGCGCCGATCGTCTTCAGGCCGCCGTTGATCAGGTCCCAGGCGATGACGCCCTGGCAGCGGTCGTCGTCGACGACGAGCTTCCAGGCGAAGAACTCCTCGTAGACCTGGAGGTCGCGCTTCATCAGCTGCTCGTAGAGGACGTGGATGAGGACGTGCCCCGTGATGTCCGCCGCATAGGCCGTGCGCGGCTCGCCTGCGGCGCCGAAGGGGCGCTGCGCGATGCGGCCGTCCTCGGTGCGGGAGAAGATCGCGCCCCAGTGCTCTAGCTGGTAGACGTCGCCGGGCGCCTCGTCGCAGAGGACCTCGATAGCGTCCTGGTCACCGAGGTAGTCGGAGCCCTTGACCGTGTCGTAGGCGTGCTTCTCGGGGCTGTCTTCGGAGGCATTCCCGAGCGCTGCATTGATCCCGCCCTCGGCCGCACCGGAGTGGCTGCGAACCGGGTGGATCTTGGAGATGAGGGCGACGTCCGCGCCCTGGTCGTGGGCCTCGATGGCTGCGCGCATTCCTGCGCAACCCGCGCCTACGACGAGCACGTCGTGCGTTGCTTCCACTACGAACGGAAGCTACCGAATACGAGGCACATCAGGCC
>JBKPFD010000150.1:0-3220 GCA_046729155.1 Actinomycetota bacterium | reverse complement strand
CTCGACCGAGGCGGCGGACGGAGGCGTCAGCGCATCCACGTGCCGGGTCTGCACGTTAACGGCGGTGAGCGCTGTCATGGCGCCCGGCGCGTAGCGCCTGTCCGCGAAGCGGACCAGTGGAAGGGGTCTGGGGAAACCGGGAGGTTTCCCCAGCGCCCGAAGAGACAGCACAAGAGTGGCGAACGGGAATGCGCCAGTATTGAGCCGGTCTGTCCACACGGGAGGAGGCTCGATGGCTGACGTCGAGACGGCACAGGACGGCGGCGTGCTCACGATCACGCTCAACCGCCCCGAGGTCCTGAACGCATTCACGCGCGAGACGCACCGCAAGCTCGTCGCTGCGCTGAAAGACGCCCGCTCCGCCGATGTGCGGGCAGTCGTGCTCACGGGAGCCGGCCGCGGCTTCTGCGTCGGCCAGGACCTGAACGAGTTCCGCGACGGCGCCGCCGGGGTCGCCGATCGCCTGCGAGGCCACTACCACCCGAGCGTCGTCGCCATCCGCACGCTCGAGAAGCCCGTGCTGGCCGCCGTCAACGGCGCTGCCGCCGGCGCCGGGCTCTCGATCGCCTGCGCCTGTGACCTGCGCATCGCGGCCGACTCGGCGAGCTTCGTCCCGGCTTTCGTCAACGTCGGGCTCGTCCCTGACTGCGGCGGCACCTACTTCGTCGCGCGCCTGCTCGGCTACGCGCGCGCGTTCGAGTGGATGACGTCAGGTCGCAAGCTCTCCGCAGCCGAGGCGCACGCCTGGGGCCTCGTCTCGGAGGTGGTCGAGGCCGATGCGCTTCCGGCGCGAGCAGCGGAGCTCGCGGCCGGGCTTGCCGCGATGCCGACGCGGGGCGTGGGGATGACGAAGCGGCTCCTCGATCGCGCGCAGAGATCGACCCTCGACGAGCAGCTGGAATGGGAGGCCGAGCTACAGGAGGTCGCAGCCGGTACCGACGACTTTCGCGAAGGCGTCAGCGCCTTTCTCGAGAAGCGCGAGCCTCGCTTCAGCGGACGCTAGGCGTCCGCGCGCTGAGCGAGACGGTCAGGTCGCAGTCGAGCGCCTCCGCGATCCTGAGCAGCGTGTCGAGGCGGGGAGGGCGCCCGCCGGCCTCCAGCCGGGCGATTGCGGACTGCGTCGTCCCGGTCAGCTGAGCGAGCTCCGACTGCGAGAGCCCGTGCGCCTTTCTCTGCTCCGCGACCTGGTCGGCGATCTGCGCGAAGAACCACCCCTGGTCGGGGTCGACGTGAGCCAGGCGCTCGCGCAACCGCTCGAAGGCGTCACCTCTCCCTGATCGCATCATTGCTATGATAGCAAAGTCGCTATGGGCACGGTGCTGGTTCTCTCGCTCGTTGTCGCCCGCTCGCGTCGATCGGCGCCTGGCTGAGACGGAACGTCGCCTTCTGGCTTTTCCCCGCCTGGGCGCTCGTCCTCGCAGTCGCGTCGACCGCGTGCCTGCTGTTACGCCGCTAGGAGCGCGCGGATCTCGTCGTGCCCGGGGAAGCGGCCGGTCTCCTGCTTCGAGAACACGACCTCGCCGTCGACGACGACGTCGAACTGCCCCTTGCCTCCGGGCTCGATTTCGGCGTCATGGTCGGTCTCCCCGTTCAGCTCGGCCGCGAGACTCGCGGCCCGTTCGTCGTAACCGTCTCAGACGGGGCAGTAGAGGATGCGAACGCGCGCCATGCCGAGAACCTAGCTAAATCGTCTTGAACTGCTCGAACGGCTGGCGGCAGCTCTCGCAGTAGCGCAGCGACCGGCACGGAGTCGGCCCGAAGATGTTCTCGAGGCGCGTCTCCGTCGACCCGCAGTACGGGCACTTGAACGCCTTGCTCTGCAGTTGAACGAGCTGCGGGCCGCCCGCCTGGCGCGGCGCCGGCGGCGCGAAGCCCGAGGCGCGCAGCTTCTCGCGGCCTGCGGGCGTGATGCGGTCGGTCGACCACGAGTCGTCGAGCACGACCTTCACGTCCGGCTCGGCGCCAAGCGCGCGGATCGTCTCGGCCATCTGCTCACGCATCACCTCGAGCGCGGGGCAGCCGAGGAAGGTCGGAGTGAAGTCGACGCGCACCGTGCCGTTCTCGACGGCCACGTCGCGGACGACGCCGAGGTCGACGATCGAGATCGTCGGGATCTCCGGATCCGGGATCTCGGAGAGCGCTGCCCAGACGCGGTCGGCGGTTACCACGTCGCCCCCACGACCGAGCGCCGCACCTCCGTCATCTCCTCCCAGAGGGCGGCGAACTCCGGCGTGTGCTCCGCGCGCTGCCCGACGAGCGGGCGGAGCTCCTCGAGCGCCGCGACGAAACGAGGCTCGTCCTGCAGGCGCTCGTACCACATCTGCGCGTGCATCCGGTGATAGGTCTCCTCGCGGTCGATCTTGGCGGCGAGCCCGGCGACCTCCGCGTCGTCGGATGCCATCAGCGCCTTGATCCGCTCCTCGTCGGCCTGCTCGTACAGGTAGTGGCGCGCGATCGTCTTCGCCCAGTCGGGAACGAACCGCAGCTCGACGAAGGCCGAGCAGCGGTACTCGTCCGGCCGGCGGTCGAAGGCGAGCTCGTCGGCAGTCGTGCCGAGGTCGCGCGCGGCGAGCTCGTACAGGGCGCGCGCATGCCCGATCTCGTTCTGCGCGATCGACGAGAAGGCAACGTCCTCCTCGAGGTACGGCGCGATGCCCGTCCACTCGGAGTTTCGCCAGCCGAGGATCAGCTCGTCGTCAGCGATCTCGAGCAGCTGCTGTGCCCGCTCGGTCACGTGCCTGAGCACGGGGGAAACCGTGTTTCCCCCGTGAGCCCCCGTCTTCGCCGCGGCGGCGGGACAGCCGTCGGATGGCTCCCCCCGGGCAAAGCCCGGCTCCGCCAGCCGATCGGCGCGGCCCTAGGTGGTCTTTCCTGCGGTGGTTGCAGCTCTCTCACGTGCTTGCCTGAGCTTCTCCTTCAGCGGGTAACCGTCGACGCGGTGGTAGTTGCGCTCGAGCTCGTCGATGAACTCGCCGATCTCGTGCACGGCCTCGCGCGGCACGACCCAGAGCGCGACCGACTCACCGCGCCTCCCGAACTCCTCCCGCGCGTACCAGTTCGCGAACTCCTCGTTCGGCGCCTCGACCGAGCCCGCGTGCGCGAAGGGCTGACCCTTGCGCTCCTGACGGAAAACCTCGTAGATCACGCCGCTTGCGCGAGCACGGCGCGGCGGACCCACGCGGTCTCCTCGCGCGTCGTCCGCCGGAGGTCAAGCCGGTCC
>JBKPFD010000149.1:0-4682 GCA_046729155.1 Actinomycetota bacterium | reverse complement strand
CCGCGCGTCTCGAAGTAGGCGCATCCGAGACCGTCGCTCTCGACGGCGAAACCCGCGTCCTCGAGGCGGCGCACGATCTCCTCCCACGCCGTCTCCGCGGCGGCCGGGTCCTGTTCGACGAGAACGAGATCGGGACACGTGGCGAGCGCTTCCCCCATGCGCATGCCCGGCTTGACCCCCTTCGCCTCGGCCGCCGCGGTGACGGAACCGATCAGCGGCTCCTCTCCCTCCGCGGGCGCAAGCGCGGCCGGCCGGAGTGCGAGGCTCGGCGTCGCACGGAGCGCCGCGCGGAGCTCGAAGCCCGGAACGAGGATGCACGCCACCATACGAACGCATGTTCTACACGAACACACGTTCCCTGTCAAATCGCTTATTTACGGCGGCTGGCGAGCTCGTACACGTTGCCGTCGGGGGCCCGGAACTCGAGCCACTCCCACGCGTCGTCGCGTTCGATCTCCCCGAGGAGCTCGACCCCGGCGGCTGCCAGTTCCTCTCGCGCCGCGCGGACGTCGTCAACCTCGAACAGCGGGACCGGGCCCGATGCCCCTGCGAAGCGCTCGAAGTACCGATGCCCGGGGCCGAAGACCTGGATGCGGTCTCCGGTCGGGAACGAGAGCTCGACGGTCGCAGGCTCCTCGAATTCGACGGGGAGGCCGAGCACGTCGCGCAGGAAGGCGACCATATCCTCGTGACGCGCGGTGCTCACGCCGACCCAGCGGAGGGCGAGCACCTTCACAGCCCGATCTCGGCCGCGCGCCCGTGCATGCCCACGAACCGCGGGACGACGTCGAGCACGTTCTCCTGCGCGCAGAACGCGATGTCCTCCTCCAGCCCCGGCGGCCCATACGTGCGCGCGAGCAGCGCCGTGTGCGCGTCCGGGAACGAGCTCGCGATCAGCTCCGCAGCCTTCGCCGCATCGCGAGGCTCGCCGCCGAGGAGCTGCACGATGCGGCCCGCGCAGTAGGCGTCGTCCAGCGCGAACGTGCCCTGGAAGCCGGCGCAATGCATCGCGACGTCCTCCCCACGCTCACGCACCGCGGCGGCCACGGCGTCGAGGTTGAGCAGGCTCCCGAGGAGTACCTCCTGACAGCGGCCGGCCGCCGCCAGGATCGCCCGCGTCCCGTTCGTCGTCGAGAAGATGACCGTCTCCGCGCGCGGCACGCCGACGAACTCCCGCGGGGAAGCGCCGACGTCGAACCCCTCGATCCGCACGGCGCTTCGCTCACCTCCGAGGAGCCCCTCCCCGAGCTCGTCGCGCAGCGCGCGCGCGTCTTCGACCTCGGCGCAGCAGTACACCCGCCGGTAGCCGGAGGCGAGGGCCTGGGCGATCGTCGACGTCGCCCTGAGGACGTCGACCACGACCGCAACGGGCGCGGAGACCTCCTCTCCCGGCGTGAAGGCGACGTCAACGCGCACCGGCAAACTACGCTACCTCGATGGCCGAGGTCATGACCTGTTACCGGCATCCGAACCGGGAGACGCGCGTCTCCTGCTCGGAATGCGGTCGCGGGATCTGTCCGGATTGCATGGTCTTCGCTCCCGTCGGCATCCGCTGCCCCGACCACGCTGGCGTTGCGCAGGGCTCCGCGCGGGTGAGCCAGGGCGTGCGGCGCGCGGCGTTCGAGGGGCGCGGCGCGGTCGTCACCAAGGCGCTGATCGCGATCAACGTCCTCGTCTACTTCGTCAACCTGGCGCAAGGTTCGAGCCTCGGCCAGACCTCCGGCTCGCTGTTCGAGAAGGGCGCGCTCTACGTGAGCTCGCCGTTCCTTCCCGGCGGTCTGGCGGACGGAGAGTGGTGGCGACTGATTACGTCCGCGTTCCTGCACGGCAACTTCCTGCACATCGCGGTGAACATGCTCGTGCTCTGGGTCGTCGGCGCACCGGTCGAGCAGGCGATCGGCCGCTGGCGATTCCTCGCGCTCTACCTGGTCTCGGGGCTCGCCGGTTCCGCGGGGGCCGTGCTCCTCGACCCGAACGCGATCACGGTCGGCGCGTCGGGAGCCATCTTCGGCATCCTCGGGGCGGCGCTGATCCTCGAGTGGCAGCGCAGCTACGTGCTCGGCGGGCAGGCGCTCGGGCTGCTGGTAGTCAACCTCGTGCTCACGTTCGCGATCCCCAACATCTCGGTCGGCGGTCACCTCGGCGGCCTCGCGGGCGGGGCGCTCGGGACGCTCGCGCTCTCCCGTTTCGGCCAGACGCACGCGATCTACGGACGGCCGGGCGTGCTCGGCGCGATCGGGCTCGTCGCCGTCGGCGTGGCGAGCGTTGCGCTCGCCTACTGGCGAGTCCAGACCTTGATCTGAGCGGTCGGCTAGGACTGGATCGAATTGATGTCGCGCGAGAGCACGAACTGGCCGCCGACGGCCCCGAGCGCGGCGACGTAGGCGAGGGCGACCGCCACTCCGCCGCGCCACGAGAGCAGATCACCCCCGTCGTCCGCGCCGACGATCGCTGCGATAGCGCTGCCCGGGAGGAACTTCTCGTTCTCGTCCAGAGCCACGCCGACGGCCGGCTCGAGAATCAGCAGCCATGCGAAGACGATCACGATCGCAGCCACCTGGTTCCTGACGAGCGACCCGAATGCCACTCCGAGCGGCCCGGCGATCATCATCGCGCCGAGCGTCCCGACGATGAGCTCCTTGGCGTCGTCGTTGAACGTGAAGTCCACGCCTTTCGCCTCGAGCAAGGGAGCCCCGAGGACGAACGCGAACAGCTCCGAGATCACGCCGAACGCGAGCCCGAGGATGGCCGCGGCGACCAGCTTCGCCGCGAGCACGAGCCAGCGGTTCGGCGTGACGAGAAGCGTCTGCGTGATCGTCCCGTGCCGGAACTCGCCCGCCATCAGCATGACGCCGAGGAGCAACACGAAGACGATGCCGCTGAGCGGTGATGCGAACAGGCCCTCTGGATCGGCCTCGAGCTCGGCCTTGTCCGTCGCGAGAATGCCGGCGACCGTGGCGATGGCGACGATCGCAAGCAGCGCGCCGAGGATCCCGAAGACGGTGCGAGTGGTTCGCAGCTTGAGCAGCTCAGCGGCGAGAAGCGCAGTCATTTCGCCTCGTCCGCCCCGGTGAGCTCGAGGAACACGTCCTCGAGCGTGGCCGACTGCGTGCTCAGCTCGTGGAGCACGACGCCGTTCTCCGCGGCGAGCTCGCCGATCCGCTCCATCGGCAGCTCACGCACGGCCAGCACGCCCGGCTCGGAGCTGCTCGCCTGGGCGCCGGCGGCCTGCACGAGCTGCTGGAGCCGCTCGGCTTCGGGGCTCCGCACCCGGACCCCGCCCTCGGCCCTCTGCATGATCTCCCCGAGCGAGGTGTGCGAGACGAGCCGGCCGCGGTGGATGATCACGACGCGGTCGGCCAGCTGCGCGACTTCGGCGAGCACATGGCTGGACACGAAGACCGTGCCGCCCCGGTCCGCGAACGCCCTCAGCAGCCCACGCAGCCAGCGGATGCCCTCGGGATCGAGCCCGTTCGCCGGCTCGTCGAGGATCAGCACCTCCGGCTCGCCGAGCAGCGCGCCCGCGATCGTGAGCCGCTGTCGCATGCCGAGCGAGTAGGCCTTGACACGCTTCCCCGCCGCGTCGGTCAGCCCGACGAGCGCGAGGGTCTCTTCGACGCGCCGCTCCGGGATGCGTGCCGCCTGGGCGAGCACACGCAGGTGGTTGCGGCCCTTGCGTCCGGGGTGGAAGTTGGCCGCCTCGAGCACGGCCCCGACCCGGCGCACCGGGTCTTCCAGCTCGCGGTAGCGACGGCCGTCGATCGTCGCCGTCCCGACCGTCGGATGGACGAGGTCGAGCAGGATCCGCAGCGTCGTCGTCTTCCCGGCGCCGTTCGGCCCGAGAAAGCCCGTGACCGCACCGGGCTCGACCGAGAACGTGAGGTCGTCGACGGCGAGCGTCCGCCCGTACCGCTTCGTGAGCTTCTCGACGCGAAGCAAGCGCTAGCCGCCGGCGGAGACCGCTTCGACGCCTGCCTCCTTGAGCGCCGCCTGAGCGGCTGCGAGCCTCGCCAGCGGCACGCGGTACGGCGAGCACGAGACATAGTCGAGCCCAAGGCCGTGGCAGAACGCGACCGACGCGGGCTCGCCGCCGTGCTCGCCGCAGATCCCGAGCTTGATCCCCCTCTTGGCCTCGCGCCCGCGCTCGACGGCGATCCGCATCAGCTCGCCGACACCGCGCTGGTCGAGCGTCTCGAACGGGTTGCGCTCGAGGACGCCGTCCTCGAGGTAGCGCGTCAGGAACTTGCCCTCCGCGTCGTCGCGCGAGAAGCCGAGCGCCGTCTGCGTGAGGTCGTTCGTGCCGAATGAGAAGAACTCGGCGGACCGCGCGATCTCGCCCGCGGCCAGGCAGGCGCGCGGAAGCTCGATCATCGTTCCGACGATGTACGCGCACTCCGGGGCCTCCTCCTCCCACACGCGCACGGTCAGCTCGCGCAGGCGGCGGATCTCCCCGGCGAAGCCGACGAGCGGATGCATGACCTCCACCAGCGGCGCATCGCCGGTCCGCTCCTCGACCGCCGCCGCGGCGCGGATGATCGCGCGCACCTGCATCTCGTAGATCTCGGGCCACATCAGCCCGAGGCGGCACCCGCGTGTGCCGAGCATCGGGTTCGCTTCCTGGAGCGAGCGGATCCGCTCGCGCATGCGCTCGTCCTTCGCATCCTCGAGCGGCGGCAGGAACT
>JBKPFD010000148.1:0-6895 GCA_046729155.1 Actinomycetota bacterium | reverse complement strand
GCTCGAAGGCGTACGAGCCGAGCGGCTTGAAGACGCCGCCCTTGAGCTCGCCGCGATTCGCCTCGTACCGCCTCATCGCCGTCGGGCTCTGCATCGCGAACGCCGACAGCGACAGCGACGGCAGGAACGGGCCGTTCGTCCGCGTCAGCCGGATGATCGCGGTGTAGCGGCCCTTCGCGCGGCAGCTGCGGTAGAGCGGCTTCCCGAGGTCCTTGTTCTCGTTGCGCCGGAACCCCGTGAAGATGCTCTGGTAGTAGAAGGTCGCTGAAGCGTCCTGGAACGGGCCGCTGAAGTTGTACCAGCGGTTGAAGTTCGCACAGACGGCGGCCGCATTGAACGGCGTCCCGTCGTGGAACTTGACCCCCTGGCGGAGGAAGAACGTATACGTCTTCCCGTCCTTGGAGATCTTCCAGCTCCGCGCCAGCTCCGGCTTGATCGTCGTCTTGCCGGGCACGAGCTGTACGAGACCCTCGTAGATCTGCTCGGTGGCACGGAATGACTCCCCGTCGGAGACCAGCGCCGGATCCAGGTACGTCGGGTCCGCCGAGCCTCCGAAGACGAGCGTCCCCCTCCCACTACCTGCTCCCGCGACACCGAGCGTGACGAGGCAGGCGGCGAGGAGGAGGGCAATCTTTACTGCGATACCCCTCACCTCTGCTCCTTTCCCATGCAGCCGCCCACTGCAGACGGCCACGGCAGTCTATTAGGACTGCGAGCAGGCGAAAGGGTTAGTTACGCGGACGCGACCGAGCTGAGCTCGCGCAGGGCGGCCAGGCGGGCGAGGGCCTGCGCCTCGAGCTGCCGCACGCGCTCGCGCGTGAGGTCGAGCTCGTGGCCGATCGCCTCGAGCGTCCAGGGCTCTCCCTCGAAGCCGAAGCGGAGCTCGAGGATGCGCCGCTCGCGCTCCGGAAGTGCGTCAAGAGCCTTGCGGACGCCCTGCCGGCGGAGTGACTCTTCTGCCTCGTCGAACGGGTCGGCCGCCTCGCGGTCGGCGAAGAGGTCGCCCAGCTCTCCCTCGTCGTCCGCGCCGACCGTCTGGTTCAGCGAGACGGACGCGTGCGCGGCGCCGAGCGCCTCGTCGACGTGCTGCATCGGCAGGCCGGTCGCCTCGGCGAGCTCGTCCTTCGTCGCCTCGCGGCCGAGCTCGACCTCGAGCCGGCGCGCGGCGCGCGAGAGCTTCTGCTGTCGCTCGACGACGTGCACGGGGACGCGGATCGTGCGCGCGTGGTTGGCCACGGCACGCTGCACCGACTGACGGATCCACCAGGTCGCGTACGTCGAGAACTTGAAGCCGCGGCGCCAGTCGAACTTCTCGACGGCGCGGTTCAGTCCGAGCGTGCCCTCCTGGATCAGGTCGAGGAACGGAACGCCCAGGCCGCGGTAGCCCTTGGCGATCGAGACGACCAGCCGGAGGTTCGACTCGATCATCCGGCGCTTCGCGATCACGTCACCGCGCTCGATCGCCTTCGCGAGCTGCACCTCGTCGGCGGCCGTCAGCAGCTTGTGCCGACCGACGTCGGCGAGGAAGAGCTGCAGGCTGTCGGCCGAGCCGACCATCACCTCGGTCTCGGCGGCCGGCGCCTCGGGCGCAGGCGTCTGCTCCGCGCTCTCGCGGCGGGGCTCGCCGACTTCGAGGCCGATCGCCTCGAGCTCACGGGCGAACTGCTCGACCTCGTCTTCGGCGAGGTCGTGCTCGAGGGCGAAGGCCTCCAGATCCGTCAGCTCGACGAAGCCGCGCTCCTCAGCGGCCTCGACGAGCGTGCGGGCGCCCTCGGTCTCGAGCAATTCGTTCAGCTGATGTGCGGTCAAGTGGCTGTCTTCGTCCTTTCTCGACTTCGGCGGCTTCTCAACTGTAAGACGACGCTCGGCCATCAAACTTTCAAACTGTAAGCCTGTTTTCCTGGTGTTTCCATGGGAAACGAAGCCTCGGACGGGGCTTCGGTTGTTCGAACGTGTGTGCCTCTCTTCTTATTCCGCTGCAGCGGGCTCTTTGGATCGAGCGCGAGCTGGGAAGTCGAACTCGATCTTGCCCTCACTGTTCAAGACGAGCCGCGCCCGAAAAGGTTTGCCGGCTCGGGAACGGAAGCCTGACAGGACCTCCTTCGTGCGGCCCTCCTCGAGCAGCTGACGGGCAATCTCCGGCGTGAGCGTCCGCCCCGCGACGCGCTTCCAGATCACGAACCCGCAGCCCTGCTCCTCGCGTGACTTCCAGCTCGTGCAGCCGTAGGCCTTCGCGTTCTCGCGGATGATCTCGCCGGTCTCGGCGCCGCAGCGAGGGCAGAGGCCGAGCTCGACGCGCTCGGGACGGAGCTTCTCCTTGTCGAGCGCCTCGATCGCGCGCACGGTCTTCTCGGTGAAGTCCTCGATGCCCTTGATGAAATCCTGCTTCTCGCCCTTGCCGTGCTCGATGTCGCTCAGCCGCTTCTCCCAGTCGCCCGTGAGCTCCGGCGAGGTGAGCTGGTGCTCCTCGAGCATCGTGATCACCTGCAGGCCCTTCGGAGTCGGCGCGAGGTCCTTGCCGACGCGCTCGATGTACTCGCGGCGGATCAGCGTCTCGATCGTCTCCGCGCGCGTGGCCGGAGTGCCGAGGCCGCGCTCCTTCATCGCCTCGCGGAGCTCCTCGTCGTCGACGAATTTGCCGGCGGTCTCCATCGCCGAGAGCAAGGTCGCCTCGGTGTAGCGCGGCGGCGGGCGGGTTTCCTTGGCCTCGCTCTCGACCTGGGCGACGCGCACCTGCTGGCCCTTCTCGAGGGCGGGCAGCTCGGCGCTCTCCGGGTCCTCGCTCGACGCTTCGGCATCGGCCTCCACCCCGTAGACCGCGCGCCAGCCGGCCTCGAGCGTCACCTTGCCGCGCGTGCGGAATCGCTCCTCCTCGACGAGCGTGACGACCGTCGTGCGCGCATAACGGGCGGGTGGGTGGAAGACGGCCAGGAAGCGCCTCGCGACGAGGTCGAAGATGCGCCGCTCGTCGGGCGAGAACGTCTCGACGTCGTGCTCGACGTCGGTCGGGATGATCGCGTGGTGGTCGTCGACGCGCGCGTCGTTGACGACGCGCTGCAGCGGAAGCTGGTCGAGCGCGAGCACGAAGCGCGCGCCGGCCGCGTAATCGCCGATCGGCTCGAGCGTCTCGGCGGTCGGCTTGAGCAGCGGCACCATGTCACCGGACAGGTAACGCGACGACGTGCGCGGATACGTGATCGCTTTCTTGTTCTCGTAGAGCGACTGGGCTGCCTGCAGCGTCCGCCGCGCCGAGAAGCCGAAGCGACGGTTCGCGTCCCGCTGTAGCGAGGTGAGGTCATAGAGGAGTGGCGCGCGCTCGGACTGCTCCTTGCGCTCGACCGATTCGACGGTGCCCGTCTTGCCGTCGACCTTCTCGACGATCGCCGTGGCGCGCTCGGCCTCCTTGAGCCAGGTCTCCTGGCCGGTCGGGGTGTCCTTGTCGTCCGCCTTCTGCGGGTCGAACCAGATGCCCTGGTAGCGCGGATCGAACGTCGCGTGCACGAGCCAGTACGGCTCGGGGACGAAGGCCTGGATCTCGCGCTCGCGCCCGACGATGATCGCGAGCGTCGGCGTCTGTACCCGGCCGAGCGAGACGACCCCGCCGACCCACGCCCGCCCGCGGATCGTCGCCGCGCGCGTCGCGTTCATGCCGACGAGCCAGTCGGCCTCCGAGCGGGCTCTCGCCGCCGCCTCGAGCGGCTCCAGCTGCTCGCCCGGGCGGAGCTGCTCGAACCCGTCCCGGATGGCCGCCTTGGTCATCGAGTTGATCCAGAGGCGCTGCACGGGCTTCGGCGCGCCTGAGGCCGTCGGCGAGACGCCGAAGACGGACTCGTAGAGGTAGGCGAAGATCAGCTCCCCCTCGCGGCCGGCGTCACACGCGTTCACGACGCGGTCGACCTCGTCACGCTCGAGCAGCTTCTCGATCAGCCTCAGCTGCTTCTTCGACTTCGCGTCGCGCGGGACGAGCTTGAAGCCGTCCGGCGGAACGATCGGCAGGTCGGCCATGCGCCACTTTTTCCACTTCTCGTCGTACTCCTCCGGATCGGCGAGCTGGACGAGGTGGCCGACGGCCCACGTGATCACGTAGTCGTCGGACTCGAGAAAGGTCGGGTCGTCCTTGCCGCCCTTCGCGCGCGGGTTTAGGTCGGCGAGCGCGCGCTTCTGGAACGGGCCGTCGAGTGCGGACGCGATGTCGCGCCCGACGGATGGCTTTTCGGCAACGATCAGGGTCTTCATCTGGTGTCGCAGAGTAGCGCGGGGTGCGCGAACAGCCGCGGGCGCGATACTCCACGCCCCGTGGTCAAGTCACCCGCGTACCTACTGGTCGGGATTCTCACCGCTGTGCCTGTGAAGCTTCTCTTCCGTTTCCGTGCCAAGGGTGAGGAGCACCTTCCACGCGAGGGGGGCTACGTCCTCTCCGCCAACCACCTGTCGAATCTCGACCCGTGGCCGCTCGGGCTGCCCCTCTTTCCGCACCGCGAGCTGCGCTTCATGGCGAAGGAGGAGCTGTTCCGCTCCCCGCTCTGGCCGATACTTCGGTTCGCGGGCGCCTTCAAGGTGCGGCGGGGCAAGGGCGACGAGGAGGCGATCGAGACGGCCGTTCGGCTGGCGCGCGACGGCGAGGTGGTGGCGATCTTTCCGGAGGGGACCCGTCGCCGGAAGGGCCTCGTCAAGAAGTTCCAGGCGCGGCCGCACACGGGCGCCGCGCGGGTCGCCATGGCTGCGGAGGTGCCGTTGATCCCGGCCGCGATCGCGGGCACGGACCGCATCAGGCAGCTGGGCCCGCTGCGGGTGGCGTATGGCCGGCCAGTGCCACTGGACGACCTGCGGGCGCTCGAGCCGCGCGAGGCGGCGCGGGTCGGCACCGAGCGGCTGATGGAGGCTATTGCGAAGCTGGAAGAGACCCTATGACGGACTTTCGCTACTTCGCGGATCCGCGGAGCTCTACGGCCTCCACATGGCGGGAGGAGCCGCAAGCATGCGGCATCTGCGGAAAGAGCCAACCCGGCTACGACGGCCCCTACTACGGCGCGGAGGGAATTGACTTCGTTTGCGAGCAGTGCCTTGTCGAGGGCCGGCTCGCAGAAAGGGGTCTCCGCACGAACGAGGGTGAGCCGGGACCGCCCGCGGACCGGCGCGACGAGCTCGAGCAGCGCACACCGTTGCTGGTCACATGGCAGGACTTCTTGTGGCCTGCTCATTGCGACGACTACTGCCAATTCGAGCGCGAAGTCGGTCAGCGCGAGCTCGACGACCTCGCTGATGGTGACGGGGCCACGTTCTTCCGCGATCATCTTCACGCCGATCTCGCCGAGCACGATTTCGGTTGGGAAGACGTGCCGCCGCGCGGTCCCAGGACGCGGGACGAATCGAACAGTCCGTCCGTCTATCTGTTCACGTGCACGAGATGCGAGAGGCCCGTGCTCTGGTGGGACATCGATTGAGACCGCTGCTCGTCGTCGACGGCGACTCGCTCGCTCACCGCGCCTACCACGCGCTGCCGAAGACGATCAAGCGCGCCGGCGGGCGCCCGTCCGGAGCGATCGTCGGGTTCACGAACTTCATCGTTCGGCTGTGGGAGGCCGAGCAGCCCCGCGCAATCGTCGTCGGCTGGGACACGCTCGAGGTGCCGACGTACCGGCACGAGGCGCTCCCCGGCTACCAGGCGGGCCGGGTCTTCGACGAGGCCCTGCTCGAGCAGCTGTCGATGCTCCCCGAGGTCGTCGAGGCGCTGGGCTTCTCGATCGGGAAGGCGCCGGGCTACGAGGCCGACGACTTCCTCGCCGCCGCGGTCAAGGCGGCGCGGAAGAAGCGCTGGACCTCGCTCGTCGTCACCTCCGACCGTGACTCGTTCCAGCTCGCGAGCGAGCGGACGACGATCCTCACGCCGACTCGCGGAGTCAGCGAGCTCGCGCGGATCGGCCCTGACGAAGTCCGGGAGCGGTACGGCGTCGAGCCGGAGCAGGTGCCCGACTTCATCGCCCTGCGCGGCGACCCGTCCGACCGGATCCCGGGCGCGCCCGGGGTCGGCCCGAAGAAGGCCGCGGACGTCATCCGCGAGCACGGCTCGCTCGAGAAGGCTCTGGCCGCCGGGCGGTTCGCCCCGTTCGCGGAGGAACTGCGCCTCTACCGGCGAATAGCGACACTCGACGCCTCCGCTCCTCTCCCTCCCCTTGCAGATCAGTCCCCCAAGTGGGCGGAGGCGTCGAAACTTCTCGAGAGCTGGGGCATGGGTGCGATGGCGGGACGGCTCGCCGCGAGGGCAGGATCGACGTCCTGACGCATCGGGACTTCGCGCGCCTGCACCCGACTGGCCATCATCCCGAGTCGGGCCGCAGGATCGAGGTGTTGCTCGAGGCCGTTGGCGAGTGGGACGAGGGTCCGCCGGCCACCGTCGCAGACGTCGAGCGCTGCCACGCCGCGGACTACGTCGAGCTCGTCCGCGGGATTGTCGAGCCGACGTGGCTGGACGGTGACACGATCGCCAGCGAGACGACGTTCGAGGCCGGACTGCTCGCGGCCGGTGCCGCGATCGAGGCGGTGCGCCGCGGTGGATTCGCGCTCGCCCGGCCCCCGGGGCACCATGCGCTGACGGCTCGCGCGATGGGCTTCTGCATCTTCGACAACGTGGCGGTCGCGGCCCGGTACGCACAGGCGGGGCTCGGCGTCGAGCGCGTGGCGATCGTCGATTGGGACGTGCACCACGGGAACGGCACCGAGGAGATCTTCCGGGACGACGACTCGGTGCTGTTCGTGTCGCTGCACCAGTGGCCGTTCTATCCGGGGACGGGCGGACCGGACGACCAGGCCGAGACGACGGTGAACGTGCCGATGCCGGCGGGTTCCGGCGACGCGGAGTACCGGCAGGCATTCGACGACGTCGTCGAGCCGGTCG